>CAISDR010000198.1 GCA_903884125.1 uncultured bacterium | reverse complement strand
GGCAGGATTGATCTCGATCAGGCCATGGCGTTTTCCCGGAATCTGGCTGAACGTCTGAAAATCACGCCTGACTTTATCAAGACCGCGTTTGAGGATGTTTATTACTGGCTGTGGCGGGAACGGCGCCTGCCGGTCAATGTCGATCCGCTTAAATCCAATCTTGATGATCCCGAAGAACGCAAACGAATCGAGCGCGTTTTCCGTCAAGGGCTGAATGAACCTGTTGGTGCGGTAATGCCACTGGCCCGGTCAGGTCTGGGCGCGGGCGCACGCTGGATTACCGGACCCTGGTTTGTGCGTGATGAAACGCTGTATCTGGTGCCCGGCGACAGCCCCCTTGGCTTTCGTCTGCCCATTGACAGTCTGCCCTGGTCTGCAAAATCGGATTATGCGTTTCATTGGGAAGTTGATCCCATGGAACAGCATAACCGTCTGCCAATACCTGAACGATGGCACCCGGCGACGGTGACAGCCCAATCGCGTCTGGGACCAGCCGCGGACAAGGCGCAGGCTTCTCCGCCGTCACGACCCCCGCTGCACACCTCAGCCAAGGGGATTGTCCGCACCGCGCTGTGTGTGGAACCCCGCGATGGTCTGATGCATGTGTTTCTGCCGCCGGTGAATTCGGCTGAAGATTTCATCGATCTGATTGCGGCGGTGGAGGATACTGCCGACATGATGGGTCAAAAGGTGGTGATCGAAGGCTATACGCCGCCCTATGATCCCCGGATAGGCAATTTCTCGGTAACTCCTGATCCGGGGGTGATTGAAGTCAACATTCATCCATCAGAAGATTTCAATACGCTGGTTGATCGTACCCAGGCGATTTATGACGAGGCGCGGGCGACACGTCTGGGTGCTGAAAAATTCATGCTAGATGGTCGGCATGTGGGCACGGGCGGCGGCAATCATATGGTTATGGGTGGACGCACGCCCGCAGATTCGCCGTTCCTGCGCAGACCCGATCTGCTGAAATCCCTGATCGGATACTGGCAGAATCATCCTGCACTCAGTTATCTGTTCTCCGGTCTGTTTATCGGCCCGACCAGTCAGCATCCGCGCATTGATGAAGGTCGCGAAGACGCCCTTGTCGAACTCGACATTGCATTCGCTCAGATCGCAAAAGGCGAGACGACCCAGCCATGGCTGATTGACCGGTTGTTGCGCAATGTGCTGATTGATGTGACCGGCAATACGCACCGTACGGAATTCTGCATCGACAAACTCTATGCGCCCGACTCCGCTACCGGTCGCAGGGGTCTTCTGGAACTGCGTGCTTTTGAAATGCCGCCACATGCGCGCATGAGCATTGCCCAGCAGTTATTGCTGCGTGCACTTGTATCGCATTTCTGGCAGGAGCCCTATGACCGGCCAACCGTACGCTGGGGCAATCGGCTTCATGATGAATTCATGCTGCCCCATTTTGTGCGTCAGGATTTTGATGACGTCATCGATCATCTGAACCGCGCCGGATATGGATTTGAGCATGCATGGTTTGAACCCCACCATGAATTCCGCTTTCCCCAGATCGGCGAGATTGCGCAACGCGGGATCGAGATGGAAATCCGCCACGCGCTGGAGCCCTGGCACGTGATGGGTGACGAAGGTGCTGCCGGAGGAACAGTGCGATATGTGGACTCGTCGCTGGAACGGGTACAGGTCAAGGTTCAGGGACTGGTTGATGAACGCCACATAATCTCGTGCAATTCCCGCGCCCTGCCATTGCGGGCAACCGGGCGTGCGGGCGAATATGTGGCTGGCGTTCGGTTCAAGGCCTGGGCGCCGCCTTCGGCCCTTCATCCGACCATTCCGGTTCACACGCCGCTGGTCTTTGATATCCATGATAGCTGGACCGGCCGGTCGATTGGCGGCGCGACCTATCATGTGATGCATCCCGGCGGGCGTTCTTATGATACCTTCCCGGTCAATGCCAATGAAGCTGAGTCGCGCAGGCGCGCCCGGTTCTTTGCCATGGGGCACAGTCCGGGCCCCATGCCGGACCCTGTTCGCCAGATACAGAAAGAAATGCCAGTGACCCTTGATCTGCGTCGGCCGGGTCCGCGCCAAAAATAAGATGATCAGTCATCGTCCCCTAGATCCATCGGCCAGCGCCGGTGGCGCGGTTGAAACCGATCTGTATCCCGGTGCCTTTGATGAAATGGTCACCGGCGATGGCACGGTACGCAGCCATTGGCGCGGTGTGCTGGCCGCGATCAGCGCCCTGCCGCGTGGTGCCATGGCCGAAAGGTCGGAACGTGCCCGCCAGCAGTTTGCGGAAAATGGCGTCACCTACAATATACATGCCGATCCTCGCGCCGGTGACCGGCCCTATCGGTTTGACGTCATGCCACTGGTCATTGACGCCGATGAATGGGCCACTATCGAAGCAGGCGTCGTTCAACGCGCCCGGCTGATTGAAGCCATACTGGCAGACGCCTATGGCGCCCAGAACCTTGTGTGTCAGGGTGCCTATCCATCTTATCTGCTTCATGCCAATCCGGAATTTCTGCGGCCCTGTCGCAATGCCCTGCCGGACGGGCGCAGGCATATGGGTCTGGGCGTTGTCGATCTGATCCGTACACCTGACGGTCGCTGGCAGGTCCTGTCTGATCGTACCCAGGCACCGGCTGGCATTGGCTTTGCGCTGGAAAACCGCCGGGTGCTGGCGCGCACTTTCCCCGAAGGTCTGCGTTCGGCCAGCGTGCGTCCGCTGCAGCCCTTCTTTGATCTGTGGACAGCGGTCATGGGCGAACAGGCCCAGGGGGGAAATATCAACCCGCGTGGCGTGGTATTATCCGCAGGCCCGACCGAGGATAATTATTTCGAACATATTTATCTGGCCCGCCAGCTGGGTCTGATGCTGACCGAAGGTGCCGATCTGACATCGCGCGGTGGCAAGATCTATCTCAAAACGCTGGGTGGTTTGCAGCAGGTTGACGTCATCCTGCGCCGGATTGACTCAAACCTTTCCGACCCGCTGGAACTTGATGGTGACAGCGCCTTTGGCGTCAGTGGCCTTCTGGATGCGGTGCGCTCGGGTGGTGTTCATCTGATCAATATGCTGGGTTCGGGGCTGGTGGAGACACCGGCCTTCGGCGCGTATTTTCCGGCAATTTCAAAAAGGCTTTTTGACGAAGAACTGATACTGCCGACGCTTGAGCGAATCTGGCTGGGGTCTGCCGACGCCATGGCGCAGATGACCAAAGATTTTGACAGTTATGTCATTCGCGATACATGCGCACCACGTGCCACGCCCCAGATCGTCAATCACATGACCGACAAGGCAAAAGCTGAACTGCTGGCGCGGATTGCGGTCGATCCGCGTCGTTATACGGCCCAGGTACTGGTGACACCATCGGTGACACCCACATGGACACCGTCGGGTCTGCAGCCACGTCCGGTAATCCTGCGCACTTTTGTTCTGTCGCATGGCGATGGAATTGCAGTGCTACCGGGCGGACTTGCGCGGGTGCCGACAGACGGCAATCCATTTCATGCGCCCTTGCAAAAAGGGGGCATTGCCAAAGACGTCTGGGTGCTGACATCACAGCGCGCCTCTTTCACTGTTCCAGGACCGGCCGCGCGTCCGGAACTTGAAATCCGCCGCACTTCGGGCGAACTGCCGTCGCGTGCGGCGGATAATCTTTACTGGCTGGGCCGTTATGCCGAGCGGCTGGATTTCTCCTCCCGCATCCTGCGTACTGCATTGCTGCGACTGGTGGGTGGTGGCCTTGGGGCGCGTGATATGCTCGAACTGGGCGTGGTGGCCCAGGTTGCCAGTATCAACGGGTTGATTGAAACACAGGCAGCCGCCGCACGTCCTGACAGTCGCATGCTGGCAGCGGCATTGACGGATGATGCGGTAATCGGCGCTCTGGCCGGATTATTTGAAAAGACAGCCGCCACAGCAACGCCCGTTCGTGATCGTTTTTCAGCGGATATGTGGGGCGTGCTGGGCCATCTGCTGAATGACACCCGTGACCGGCTGGTCAAGGCAGCAGGTGATCCCGACCGCCTGCTGGGCGCACTTGGCCATGTGCTGCGCGCCGTGGCGGCAGTGGCCGGTATGGCATCGGAAAATATGACGCGGGGCACAGGCTGGCGGTTTTTCGATCTGGGCCGGCGCGTTGAACGGGCGGTCCAGACACTGATGGTGGTGACCGAAGTCAGCTATCATCCCGCCGTCAGTGTTGAATCCGCTCTGACACTTATTTTGGAATTATGTGATTCAACGATCACCTATCGCACGCGTTACCTGTCGGCCCTGCAACCGGGCCCGGTACTTGACCTGGTGCTGGCCGATGATACCAACCCGCGAGCCGTCGGCTATCAGCTGGTTCGGATATTACGCCATCTGCGTCAGGTGCCGGGAACAATAGATACTGGCGGATCACTTGAGCCAAGTGCTGATCTGATGATTGCCGAACAGGCGCTGGAGATGATTGAAAAAATCGATTATGCGAGCCTGCAAACGCTTGTCGATGTAACAGGTCTGAAGCCTGCGTTGGAAAATATTGCGCGGGAATTGCAGGCAGCGTCTGATGCATTGAGCAGGCGGCATTTTTCCCATGTGACCACCGGACATTCCTATGTGCTGGAGGTGGGCGAATGATCTATCGCGTCACGCATCTGACATCTTATGCCTATGGCGAACCGGTTGATCTTGCCCATCACCTGCTGCATCTGACGCCGCGTCATTTGCCAAACCAGATCGTGCTGATGAATAAGATCATCACAGCACCGCCGGCTGCGCGCAATGTCACCCATCAGGATCATTTCGGCAATGAAGTGACCATGTTGATGATGGGCGAAACACACGAGGATTTTTCGGTTCAGGCGCGGGCTGAAGTTGATGTGTCCGCGCCCAATGTCCCGCGTCCTTCGGCCACGCCGAAAATTGCAAATGTTGCCAGCATTCTTCAGAAGGCTGATACACCGGATGCAATCGAGACATCCGAATTCACCTATGCCTCACCTTTTGTCGGGCTGGATGCTGATATCAGGGAATATGCAGCCCAAAGCCTGTCAACGGACGTGCCGATCCTTGCCGGGGCGCTGGATCTGACGCGGCGGATTTATCAGGACTTCGCCTATACGCCCGGAACAACTGCCATTTCGACGCCAGTTGCCGATGTTCTGAAGGCGCGCAATGGTGTCTGTCAGGATTTTGCCCATGTGGCGATTGCCGGGTTGCGCGCCCACGGGCTGGCTGCGCGCTATGTATCAGGTTATATCCGCACCTATTCCAGCGACAGTTCGGCCTTTCGCGGTGCCGATGCATCGCATGCCTGGTTTGATGTCTGGTGCGGCGAATATGGCTGGATCGGGCTTGATCCGACCAATGACCTGATCGTGCGCGATGAACATATTGTACTGGCGATCGGCCGGGATTTCGGCGATGTCAGTCCGGTATCCGGTGTGATACTGGGCGGCGGACGACAGCACCTGACAGTCGCTGTAACCGTAACACCGCTGGATGAAGCAGGTCAGGCGTAGAATTTTTCGAAACGCCTGGTCACCCGTTCACGCTTCAGGCGCGACAGGCGCTGCAGCCAGAAGATACCATTGATCTGATCAATCTCGTGTTGCAGGCACACCGCCATCAATCCTTCAGCTGTTATCGTCTGCCGCGTGCCGGACAAATCCTGAAAGCTGACCGTTACGCTGGCTGGCCGTTCAACCTCTTCGGTCACGCCAGCCATGGATACGCTGCCTTCAAGGTTACGGGCCAGCTCGGCAGAAACTTCAATCACCTCGGGATTGACGAAAAACTGCGCTGGTTGTTCATCCAGCGCAATCGCTGCCACCGCAAGACCAATGCCAATATGTGGTCCGGTAATCCCAAGTGCAGGGGCATCACGCATGGTATCTTCCAGATCGCGGGCCAGATCGGCCAGCAACTGATCGAACAGTGTGACCTGTATTGCAGGTTCGCGTAGCCTTGGATCGGTGTAGCGCAGGATCGGTCGAATGGACATGTGATTTTGACTATTCCGCAGCGGCTGCGGGATTGGTCTGGCCGACCGGGGCTGCATCAGGCTTGGGCAGCACGTTGATGAAAGACAGCGCCAGCGTCGCTGCATAAGGCAGGGCCTGCACCAGCAGCAATGATGCCCAGATATTCGCCTCGGGCTCGGTTCCGCCGCGTTTGATTGCGATGACCAGCGCTGCAATGACCAGCATGACCAGCATGGTGATTTCTTCGCGTGCGGCCAGCAGCGCGCGGGTCAATGCCGGCTTGTCTTCCATCTTGGGTGTGCGCAGAAAGGGCGCGCTCGACGTGAAAACACCATCGATGAACGCGCGCGCAACCGTATAGGAAAGGCCAAGGCCAGCAATGGCAGCCCCCAATGTGTCGCGCACATTGGCCTTCACCTTTACCCTGTAGAGCCAATAGGATTTGGTCACCTTGAAGGCAAAAAAGCTCAATGTCGCCAGCATCAGAATGGTCAGCGGATAATCGAAATATTGCGGGAAGACCACAACCATTCAGGTCCAGATAATGGCGAAATAGGCAATCACCAGATTGACCGCATCATTGGCCCAGGGCAGCCAGCCGGCGATAAAATGATATCGCTGGGCAAATGTCAGATTCGTTGGCCGCAGTGCAAAAACTTCGGTCGCATGCCGCTTTAGAATCTGCACAGCACCATAGGCCCAGCGGTGACGCTGACTCTTATATGCGGCCAGCGAATCCGGCATCAGACCCTGCCCATAGGAATGATTGGTATAGACCGCGCGCAGGCCCTCTTCAAAAAGGCGCAGGCCCAGTTCGCTGTCTTCGCAGATACACCATTCCGCCCAGCCATCGACTTTTTCCAGCGCGTCGCGCCGGACCATGGTCATGGTACCGTGCTGGATGATCGCGTTGCGTTCGTTACGCTGCACCATGCCGATCTGGAAGAAGCCAGCATATTCCCAGTAGCACATGGTTTTGAAGCGGTCATCGGCGTCGCGATAATCCTGCGGTGCCTGTACCAGCGCCACATCAGGTTCGGCAAAATGCGGCACCATGTGATTGAGCCAGTTTGGATCAACGCAATAATCGCTGTCGATCACAGCAACAATATCGACATCGCTGGCGGTCTGACGCAGACCGAAATTCAACGCACCTGATTTAAAGCCCTTGACCCGCTCGAAATGGAAAAATCTGAAACGCGGGCCCAAGGTTTCGCAGAATGTCTCGACCGGGCGCCACAGGCTCTGATCCGACGTGTTATTGTCCAGCAATAACACTTCAAAATTCGGATAGGTCAATTTCGACAACGCGGTCAGTGTCTCAATGACCATTTCGGCCGGTTCGTTATAACACGGCACATGGATAGAAACTTTGGGCGCATTGGCCAGATCCAGATGGGGCACGCGGGTGGGTTCGGCCAGCCGCTCGAACCGTCTGCGATATAATATCTCGACCAGTTCCACAGCCTCGGTCAGAAGCCCGGCAAATAGCAGGATTACCGCCGGTATCAGTATGACCAATGCCAGCAGGGCGGTAACGGTCACATATTTGGCCGTGAAGATGTGGACTGTCATGACGACGAATATCGCAATGGCCTGTATCAGCCCAGCCATCATCACGCGGCCGGTTGCCTTTAACTGGCTAAGCAGGCTGAGTGCAATGAGCGAGAAGGGCAGGGCCAGAAAGATGCTGGCGCCTGCCAGCAAACCCCAATTGGGCAGCGGCTGAATATCGCCGGTGAAGGGAAACTTTGCGTTTCGGTCAGCATCGAACACGCCCCAATAGGCACCGACGCCACCTTCAAGATCAGTTTTCCATGGTTCGTCAAAGGCTTCGCAAATGAAGTAATCGATCTGCCGGTCACGGGCCAGGTTCAGCCAGTGGCGCAAGAAAATTGCCTCGTTCACATTATTGGCCTCGGCATGAACGCGGGTCCGACCTGATGACGGCCAGCCGACTTCTGATATCAGGATCGGCTTGCCCGGATAGGCGCGACGCAGTTCATCAATGACGTTCAGACCAAAATTCATACTGTCGGCCAGCGAGATATTTTCCCAATAGGGCAAAAGCTGAACGGCGATGAAATCAACCTCGGCAACCAGTTCCTTGTGCTCCAGCCATACGGCGGCGGACTCGGCGGTTGAAACCGGGACATGAACATGTTTTCGCACTTCACGGATATAGGGGATCAGTTCTTCGGCGGTCATGTTGCCGCGATAGATGGTTTCGTTACCCACAATCACGCGGTTGATATTGCGGTTCTTATTGGTCAGGTCGATGGCGCGCTGAACTTCCCGGGCGTTTTCCTCGCGGTCGGTAAAGATGGCGGCGGCCCCCATGACCTTCATGCCATAGCGGGCGGCAATACGCGGGACTTCTTCTTCGTCACGGGATTTGTAGATACGGATCTGGCGGCTGTGCTGGGACAACAGGGCGATGTCACGTTCAACCAGCGCCAGATCCGGCTTGTCACCATTGACCGGGTTCTGGCCCTTTTGATAGGGCGCATAGGAAAACCCATTGATCTGGCCACGCCAGTCCGGTGCTTCAACCGGTCGCGCCACCCAGGCCCAACCGGCAAGGGTGATCAGTGCGATGGCAGCGGTGATGATCCAGTTGGACTTGCGCATGTTGACGTCTATACCCTAAAAACCCGGCCCCCGAATATCGGGTTTTGCCCCAGACGTCTGATCAGGCGGGCTGCCCGGTCAGACTGGCTGAGGTCTAAAACCCAATCAGGGCCGAAAAATGGCAAAGCCATGTCAGTTCAGGGGTAAATGACCGAAATCGTCTCTGCCACGCAAGCCGGACGCTCCTGACCTTCGATCTCGATGGTGATTTCATTGGTCATCTGAATGCCGCCGCCCTTGACGGCTTCGGCGGATTTCAGGGTCTGGCGGGCACGGACCCGTGACCCGACCGGAACCATATTGGTGAAGCGAACTTTATTCGAGCCATAATTGATCCCCCGGCTCACCCCTTCGACACGCGAAATTTCAGCGCCCAGCATCGGGATCAGTGACAGTGTAAGATAGCCGTGGGCAATGGTTTTGCCATTGGGCATTTCCCTGGCTGCCCGCTCGGTATCGATATGGATCCACTGAAAGTCGCCAGTTGCTTCAGCAAAGGTATTGATGCGCTTCTGGTCGATTTCAACCCAATTGGAAACGCCCAGTTCTTTGCCCACATACTGGTCAACCTCTGCAAACTTCATGATCAACATTGTCCTGCTCCGCTGGTTATTGTTGCTTAAAGCCAGCGCTGAATTGCGGCGGCTGTATCCGATGGGTTTGTATTAAAGCATATATGCGCTGCTGGCGCGTTGTGGTGGATTACATTGATCAGCTTTTCAAATAGCAGAAAATTAGCCGGTGGCACCCGCACGCCAGCCCCGATCAAAATTGCATCATAGCTGGCCCGTTGCAGTTCGGCGGTCACCACTTCTGCTGCTGTCGCGCCCAAATCGATAAACAGAACATGTGGACTAAACCCCAGGTTCCGTAGTTGCTCCGCCTGTGCAATCAGGCCAGCGCGCACCTTGCCCGCGTCC
>CAISDR010000197.1 GCA_903884125.1 uncultured bacterium | reverse complement strand
TCATTTGAAGGTCGACCGATTGGTGGTCAAAAAAGGATTCCCGCTTGGCTAAGCCAAACCTCAGCGAGTTGCGTGTGCTGATCGTCGATGATGCACCGGACATGTTGCGTCTGCTGCGCGGGATGTTGAGTTCATTGGGTATTTCTCGAATCGAAGACGCCCGTGATGGTCAGGAAGCCCTGATGATGGTTCGCCGATTCCACCCTGACTTTCTGCTGGTGGACTGGGAAATGGCACCGATGGACGGCTATACCCTTGTCCACCACCTGCGTGGTGTGAAAAGCGGCGTTGATGCCAGGGCCGCCGTGATCATGATGTCGGCCAATGCCGAACCTGCCCGGATCATGGCGGCGCGCAAACTCGGTGTGTCGCATTTCATTCTGAAACCAGTGGTGCCCCACCGTCTGGCAGAACGGATGCAGTGGGCGCTGGATCACCCGATTGATTACGTGGAAATTGATGAACAGTGGGTCCCAAGAGAGTTTGCGGGCTAGTCGCATTGCGCCTTGGAACAATTGGCCGCAGCATCTGGACTTTTATACTCGGGCTCTGCCATAGTCCGTGACATCGCCTGGGCTGCTTCGTCCCGGTATTTCCGTTGATAACGGGCCAGTTATCACTGGCTTATGACCTTTAAGGGTTGCACACGCCATGAGCATTATGTCGGCTTTGAGCGAGATATTTACCTGGTGGAATGGTCAGACCGTGGGAACACGGCTGATGACCTGGCGCAAGGGCGAACCGGTGGGCAAGGATTCGCAAGGCAACCAGTATTATCGCGAACGCGGCGGCAAGCGGCGCTGGGTTATCTATAATGGCGAGGTTGAAGCTTCGCGGATTCCGCCCGAATGGCATGGCTGGCTGCATTATACGGTGGACGAGCCGCCGACCGTGGCCCCGCCAAAGGTCAAACCCTGGGAAAAAGACCATCAGCCAAATCTGACCGGCACCATTCTGGCCCATGTTCCGGCAGGTGCCCTGGCATCAGGCGGCGCACGGGCTAAGGCGTCTGGCGATTATCAGGCATGGAAGCCAGAATAATTTCAGATTGAAATTATTACGTAAATATAAAGGCTTAGGCGATCCGGTTCATGTTTTATATTTGGTGATTGATGACAAACGATTGGCTTGAAATCGCAATTGGCGCTGTGGTGATCGCCGTAGCCGGGGCGTTTTTATCTTTCGCCTATTCCCATAGCGATCAGCGTCCCAGCCATGGCTATGACGTGTCGGCCCGCTTTGATCGGGCGGACGGCATCCGTCCAGGCACCGACGTGCGCGTGTCCGGCATAAAGGTGGGTACAGTCACAAAAACATCTTTGGATTACAAAACGTTCCAGGCTGTTGTTGCGATGACACTTTCACCGGAAGTCAAAATTCCAACGGATAGTTCGCTCAAGGTCGCGTCCGAAGGCATTCTTGGCGGTGTGTTTCTGTCTATTGAACCAGGCGGCGACGAGCAGGTTCTGGCCCAGGGCGGGCAGATCAAATTCACCCAAGGGTCAATTGACCTGATCGGGCTGGTGTCCAAAACAATGTTTGGGACTGGCAGTGGCACCGCGCCCGGCAAACAGGCCCCGTCTGTGGCAACGCCGTGAACCCAGCTCAGTTGTCCAAATTGTGCTTGGGCCATTTACCGGCCATCGTTCCCCGTTTAATCGCCCTCTTCCTGCTAGCGGGCGCGGATGTGGCACTTGGCCAGCCAGCGTCGCCACCATCACCACCGGTCTACGCTGACAAACCCGGAGCCGGTCTTCCGACCGAAGAGCTGGTCGATGATCCGGCAATCGAAGAACCAGAAAAAAAAACAAAATCAAAAGCATCCGGGGCTGCTTTAAATCCGGTTGTGATATCGGCGCCAAGGGTTAACACTGGTGCCATGGGGGAAAAACCCATAACGGATGGCGTTTATCTTCAGGCGCTGGACAAAGTGACCGCCCGGGTTACGCGTCTGGAACTGGCATTGGGAACCCCTGTCCAATTTGGAACGCTGCGGCTGGTTGCCCGTGCCTGCGCCATGCGCCCGCCGGAGGAGACACCCGAAAGTTCAGTGTTCCTGGAAATCGATGATTTAAAAGCCGCACCAAAATCCGGCACGATAGTGCCGGTCCAGCCGGTTGCCGGACCGTCGGTCACGATTCCGGTTGTGCCCGCATCTGCCGTTCCGGCTGGACCCAGGCGGGTGTTCTCCGGCTGGATGTTTGCCTCAAACCCGTCGATTTCGGCGCTGGAACATCCGGTCTATGATGTCTGGGTAACCAGTTGCAGGATCGCTGTGGGACCAGCACCCACCGGTAAGCGATAAAAGTCACCATTATGCCTGATGGCTTGGGCCAGACTGCGGTGGTAGTCGGGCCGGGCAAGTTCATAGGCGCCGAACTGGTTCAGGTGACTTGTTACAAACTGGGTATCCAGCAATTGAAAACCCCCAGCCCTAAGGCGCGCCACCAGATAGACCAGCGCGATTTTGCTGGCATCATTTGCCCGCGAAAACATGCTTTCGCCAAAAAATGCCCCGCCAAGGCTTACCCCATATAGCCCGCCAACCAGTTCCCCGTTGCGCCAGCTTTCCACACTATGGGCGTGTCCTATGGCATGCAGCCCGACATAGGCATCAACGATTGCCGGGTTGATCCAGGTTTTTGGACGATCGGGTGCCGGTTCAGCACAGGCCAGCATCACCTGGGCAAAGCAGGAATTGATCTTTATGTCATAGGGGGCGGCCCTGATCCGCCGGGCAAGGCTTCGGGACACATGAAAATTGTCCAGCGGTAACAACCCGC
>CAISDR010000196.1 GCA_903884125.1 uncultured bacterium | reverse complement strand
CGGCCAAAGATGACCTTTCTGTGACGCAGTTTCAAGGTCAAACGAGGACGGGTAGGTCCAGGAATAGCTATTATCAAAATCCGGCAGGTGGCATATATCAGCCTCGGGCGGTATTTGTGCTGCCCGGTAGATTTCCGGAAGATAAGTGCTGGACCGATCAATATCCGTAGCCCCGATGATGGATTGGACCGACAGGCATTGTCGGGCCTTTCATCGGACGTACTCGTCAAAAGCGCTGCTTTACACCGAAATGGTAACCACTGGCGCATTGATCCATGGGCGGCGCATGGACCATCTTGCCCATGATCCGGGCGTTGGGCCGGTGGCGTTACAATTAGGCGGGGCGGAACCTGATGATCTGGCCGCATCCGCCCGTATGGGCCAGGATGCAGGCTTTGACGAAATAAACCTGAACTGCGGATGCCCGTCGGATCGGGTTCAGTCAGGCCGGTTTGGTGCCTGCCTGATGGCCGAACCAAAACTGGTCGCAGACTGTTATCGCGCGATGGCTGCTGCCGTATCGGTGCCCGTGACAATCAAATGCCGAATCGGCGTTGATGATCAGGAGCCGCATAGGGCGCTTTGGCAATTCGTGTCGGCCATAGCTGAAGCGGGATGCAGGGTCTTTGTCATTCATGCGCGCAAGGCATGGCTTCAGGGATTAAGTCCGAAAGAAAACCGTTCAGTTCCGCCGCTGGATTACCCCCTTGTCCATCAGCTCAAGGCGGACTTTCCAGAGTGCTCGATTATCCTGAACGGCGGGCTTGAGACGCTTGATCAGGCTTTCGGGCACCTGGACGCGCTGGATGGGGTGATGTTTGGTCGGGCCGCCTATCATAATCCGCAAATTCTGGGTCACGTCGATCACCGCATTGACCCTGCTTTGCCGGTGGTGACGTCTGACCAAGCGCTGGAGCGTTTTCGGCCTTATGTGGCCGCACGCCTGGCCGAGGGCGTGCCGTTGGCCCAGATGACCAGACATATTCTGGGGGCATTTTACCAAAGGACCGGTGCGCGCGCATTCCGGCAGCTATTGTCCACCAAGGCCCATCGCCCGGAAGCTGGTTTGGCCCTGTACGATCAGGCCATCAGTCTGGTCGATGCCAAAGGAGAGCGCCTGAGCGCCTGATTCAGATCAAAGCATTAGAAAGCGTCGCCTGTTAGAAATCAGCAAAAGCATGGGTCAATTCGGAAGACATTCGGGGTGAAATGGCCATGACAGAGGCTAAAGCAGGTTTGTCAGCGTTGCGCCAGGCGATCGCGGAACAACGCGTACCAAAAACAATCGGGTCGGTTTTCAACTTGTTTGAGCCCGTATTGCGGCAGGCAAGGGCCGCCAAGCTGCAAAATCTGAGTGAAATAACAATATCATTTACCCATCATCATGTGGCGGACGCCACTGCGGTCGTGCATGGATCGATCCAGCATCAAGGTGGCAAAATCGGGCTTGCGTCGGTTCATTCCGAAGGCAAGCTGACAGGTCCCATGCGGCGACGGCGCTGGACCAGTTCGAAAGGAACGCGCGATCTGTTGTGGGATTCGCCTCACCTGATCAAAGAATTCGTAGAACGTCTTGAACGCTCAATGCCGGGAAAAATCGCGGAGTTGGTTTTGACGTGGCAGTCGGCAGGCTCTGATGCCCAATGCGCGGCCCGCATAGCGCTGTTTCCGACCGACACGCCGGTATCGAGTGGCCATCTGGCCGGTTATCTCACCTATCAGGCAAAGAACGCAGAAGATGAACTGCATTTAAGTCCGCATTGGCCAGATCACAGTTTCTGATCATAGGCGCCGATTTCTGGATAGTGCTTGATAAGGCCATCAATAAATCCAAAGATCGCACGCATCTGCGTGTCGGATTGTGGGCTTTCCACCACGACCACAAGTGATGGCTTGTTTGACGATGCGCGG
>CAISDR010000195.1 GCA_903884125.1 uncultured bacterium | reverse complement strand
TTCGGGCTGCCCGCATAACAGTTCAACCAAAGTGCCTTCTGGATCTTTGGCATTGGGCGGTATCGGCTGTCATATCATGGCGCTGTCCATGGACCGGGACAATGTAGCTTTCACCCAGATGGGCGGTGAAGGCGCATCGTGGATTGGCATGGAACCATTTACCCATGTGGACCATGTTTTCCAGAATCTGGGCGATGGCACCTATCAGCATTCAGGATCGCTGGCCGTGCGTGCCGCCATTCAGGCCGGTGCCCATATCACCTATAAAATTCTTTTCAACGATGCTGTAGCCATGACCGGCGGACAGAAGGTTGATGCCCAGTTGAACGTACCCGACATCGTTGCCCAGATGCGCGCTGAAGGTGTTGCCAAAATCATGATTGTGGCTGATGACATCAACCGTCCTTATGCCGCAGCCTTGCCCGGCGGCATTACAATCCGGCATCGTGAAGAACTGGACAGCGTTCAAAAGGAACTGCGCGAACAGCCCGGCGTTTCCATCCTGATTTATGATCAGACCTGTGCCGCGGAAAAACGCCGCCGCCGCAAACACGGTGCATTTCCCGACCCAGCAAAGCGCGTTGTGATCAACACGGATGTATGCGAAGGCTGCGGCGATTGTTCGGTTCAGTCCAACTGCCTGTCGGTAGAGCCGCTGGATACCGAGCTTGGCACGAAACGGGTGATCAACCAGTCCTCCTGCAACAAGGATTATTCCTGCGTTGAAGGCTTCTGTCCGTCATTTGTCACGGTCGAAGGCGTGGGACTGGCCCGACCAAAAGCGAAAATTGCACCTGATCAGGAAGCGGAACTTTTTGCCAAACTGCCTGCGCCATATGGCCCTGACAAACTGGCTGAACCCTATAACATGCTGATTACAGGCATTGGCGGTACAGGCGTTGTGACTGTCGGCGCTTTGATTGGCATGGCCGCGCATCTCGAAGGCCTTGCGGTTTCCGTTCTCGACTTCACCGGTCTGGCGCAAAAAGGTGGCGCGGTATTATCCCACGTGCGGATCGCCGAAGGCGGGTATGAATTCGGCACGGCGCGCCTGGCTCCGGGAAGTGGGGACCTTTTGCTGGGCTGTGATCTCGTGGTGTCGGCGGCGGCAGACGCGCTGGCAACGCTTAAACCCGGTAGGTCGCGTGTTCTGGTCAATGCCCATGCCACCCCCACCAGCGACTTTGTCCTGCATCGGGATATGACTTTTCCAAAGGCGCAGCTGATGCGACGTCTGAGCGATGCTGCCGGCAATGATGCCTGTCTATTTCTGGAAGCAACCGACCTTGCCACTGACATATTCGGTGATGCAATTGCCACCAACCTGTTCATGCTGGGCTTTGCGCTGCAGAAAGGATTGTTGCCCGTATCGCTTGCGGGACTTGAACGCGCCATCGAACTCAATGGTGTCGCCGTGCAGGCCAATAAGCGCGTACTGAACTGGGGACGGCTGGCCGCCGCAGATCGCGACCGGTTTGACCGTGCGCTTGGAAGAAAGCCGATTGCCGAAGTCCAATATGACTGGCGGCAGTTCATGGTACGACGCAGCGCCGATCTGACGGCATATCAGGATGCGACATATGCCAATACCTATGTGGCAGCCATTGAAAAAATTGCGGCAAAAGAGGCAGCAGTTGCACCCAACGCCGACCGGCTGTCGATGATTGCAGCGCGCAATCTATTCAAAGTCATGGCGTATAAGGATGAATATGAGGTGGCCCGCGCCCATCTGTCACCGGCATTCAATCGCCAGCTACGCACCATGTTTCAGCCTGGTGGGAAACTGGTCTATCATCTGGCACCGCCGGTTCTATCGCGCATCGATACCAATACCGGCTTGCCGCGCAAACGCCGTTTTCCTGGTTGGGCCGTGCGACCGATATTTCATCTGCTGGCAGCCATGAAAGGCCTGCGCGGCGGGCAGTTTGATCCGTTTGCCGGTCAGCCCGACCGCATTCTGGAACGCCAGTTGATAACGGATTATCAGGCAGCTCTTAACCTTGTTACAGACCATCTGACGTCCGCCAATTATGATCTGGCCGTCCGCTTGCTGGCACTGCCTGCTGAAATTCGCGGCTTTGGTCATATAAAGGAAAAATCTTACGCCAGGATCATGCCGGAATGGAAAAATCTGACCGAACAATTCCGGCAAAAGCAGGCTGCAGTCGTGAAAGCTGCATGAATGGCCTAGTGACGCAATACCTGGCTTAGAAAAGCTTTGGTGCGTTCTGATTTGGGGTCGGAGAAAAATGTTGATGGTGGTCCTGTTTCGACTACTTCGCCCTGATCCATAAAAATCACGCGGTTAGCCACCGTTCGCGCAAATCCCATTTCATGGGTTACAACCACCATGGTCATGCCATCATCGGCCAGACCGATGATCACATCCAGCACTTCCTTGATCATTTCCGGATCAAGCGCGGATGTGGGTTCGTCGAACAGCATGATCTTAGGTGCCATACACAAGGCGCGGGCAATGGCTGCACGCTGCTGCTGGCCACCGGACAGTTGGCCGGGATATTTATTTGCCTGTTCTGCTATGCGTACGCGCGCCAGATAGGCCATCGCTTCTTCCTCGGCCTGCTTTCTGGGCGTGCCGCGCACCCAGATCGGGGCAAGTGTGCAATTATCAAGAATGGATAAATGTGCAAACAGGTTGAACTGCTGGAACACCATGCCGACTTC
>CAISDR010000194.1 GCA_903884125.1 uncultured bacterium | reverse complement strand
GATCACATCGACGCGCTTCAGCCCCAGGGTGGTTCGCATATAGACTATATTGTCATGAACCAGCAGGTCGCGTCCCTCGACCAGTTCAATGCCCATCTGGCGCGCAAGAAACGTATGTTCAAAATAGGCCGAATTGAAAACACCCGGCGTCAAAAGAACAATACGTGGAGAGGTAACGGACGCCGGTGAAAGCGAGCGCAGCACAGACAGCAGCGCCTGGGCATAATCCTCGATCGGGCGCACCGCATAATTTTCAAATAGCGACGGGAATGACCGCTTCAGCACTTCGCGGTTGGCAATCATATAGGATACGCCCGATGGTACCCGCAGATTGTCTTCAAGGACCGCAAAGCTGCCGTCTTCGATCCGCACCAGATCGGTGCCGCACACATTCACATAGGCATTGCGCGGCACCGCGACCCCGCGCATGGCCCGCAGATAGTTCTTGCAGCCATAGACCAGATCACGCGGCACAACCCCGTCTTCGAGAATAAAACCATCCGAATAGATATCGGCTAAAAACAGGTTCAGCGCGGTCAGGCGCTGGCGCAATCCGGCATCAATACGCGCCCATTCATCGGCTGGCAGAATACGCGGCAGCAGATCGGTTGGAAAAATCTTCTCGGTCGCTTCTTCATGGCCATAGACGGTGAATGTGATGCCCTGTGACAGAAAGCTTTGTTCAACGGATGCCTGCCGCCGGTGGATTTCACCCTGCCCCAGATCCAGCAGAAGTTTGTGCAGCGCCTGATAATGCGGGCGCGGTTCCCCGTCGGGCGTAAACATTTCGTCAAACGCTTCGTCCAGCAGGTAGGATCGGAATGGATTGGACACAGATTAACCCCCGGCAGGCGCCGGATCAGGTCCAGTGGGGGGCTTAACTGGGATCGCTGACAGATCGGGCGCATGTGACGTAGACATCAGTCAATGGAGCAAAGCCTGATGCCTCAAGTCAAGGCAAACATTTGGTCCGGGCGATTTATCGCGTGCACGTTCACGCCTTTCTCTCCCATTGGCCTTCAGGTGTCTGCTGCCAATAGGCCAGCTCATGCCCCATCGCCTTGACCGCCTTCCAGCGCTGGCGGGCCATGGCGAGGGCATCAGCGTCGCGGCCATCGAAAAGATCAACACACCGGACATAGCCGTCAAATGAATCGGCACCAGCGCCATCCACCAGAAACAGGACATCAGCCCCATTGGGCCTTATGGCTTCCGTGGTGAGCAATATGGGCTGATCGGGCGCATTGCCATCTGCCAAAGTACCGTGAGGCAGAAAGGACGTATCCCGATATGACCACAGAAAGGTATCAAGGGCTGCCACCCGTTCAGCCGACCCGGCCCGCACAACCGCCCGCCACCCCCGCGCCAGTGTCCGCTCAAGCAGGTTGGGCAGAACCTCGTCCAGGGTGCGGGATTCCAGATGATAGAACCAGACTTCGGTCATGCGGGCCTGCCCGTCGACAGCCTATTTTTCCAGGACCTGGGCCACATAGGCATCCAGGAGCCGGACGCCAAATCCAACAGCGCCTTTGGGCGTGGTATCCTTGGCTTCCTTGGTCCAGGCGACCCCGGCAATATCCAGATGGGCCCAAGGAATATCCCGGATAAAGCGACCAACAAAAGCCGCCCCGATTGACGCCCCGGCATCCCGGCCATTGGCAATGTTCTGCATATCGGCGATCTGGGACTTGATCTTTTTATCGAAGTTTTCCCCAAGCGGCATGCGCCACAGCCGCTCACCCGAGGTGGTGCTGGCAGCCATCAGATCAGTGGCCAGCGTGTCATCATTGGCAAACAGGCCAGCGATTTCAGACCCCAGTGCTATAATGATGGCACCGGTCAGCGTTGCCAGATCGATCAATGCCCGTGGCTTGAAAGTCTGCTGGGCATACCAGACGGCATCAGCCAGGATAAGCCGACCTTCGGCATCGGTGTTCAGCACTTCGATGGTCTGACCCGACATGGACGTAACAACGTCGCCCGGGCGCTGCGCATTGCCATCTGGCATATTTTCAACCGCCGCAATCACGCCGACCACATTTGCCCTGGCCTTGCGACCCGCAAGTGTGTGAAAGGCACCCAGAACCGCTGCAGCGCCGCCCATGTCAAACTTCATGTCCCACATGTCCGCAGCGGGCTTAAGCGATATGCCGCCTGTATCAAAACACACGCCTTTGCCCACCAGCGCCAGTGGTGCCGCCGCCGGATCGGACCCGCCGCGCCATTCCAGCACAATCAGCTGACTTTCCCGGCGCGATCCCTGACCCACCCCTAAAAGTGCGCCCATGCCCAGCTTTTCCATTTCGGCTTCGCCAAGAATGGTGACTTTGACCCCCAAAGCCTCAAGCGACCGGGCGCGTGTGGCCATTTCAAGCGGATAGAGAACATTCGGCGGTTCGGATACCAGATCCCGGGCAAAGGCCACCCCTTCGCACAGCGGCACCAGCGCAGTAAATGCAGACTTTGCGCCGGTCGGATCCGCAGCAAATACCCGCAAAGTCTCAAAGCCCGACTTTTCATCATCGGTCATGGTCGTGCGGTATTTTTCAAACCGGTAATTGCGCAGTCGGGCACCCACGGCCAATCGGGCCGCAACCACCGCCTCGCCCCAATCAGGCGTGTCCAGCGATTCGCCCAGAATGGCTGCCGGAGGCTCGCCTGCCTTTTGCAGGCGGGCAGCCAGCGCCGCGCCAGCGGCTTCAACGGTTTTTTCTGACGCTTTGTCCGCAGCACCAAGGCCCAGAATCAAAATTTTGCCATTGGCAAAGCCCGAAGGAGCCAAAACCTCGGTAATTTCGCCTGATTTTCCTTTGGAACCGGCAGATTTAAGGGCGCGAGCCAGCAAACCACTTGCTTTTTCGTCAAGTTGAGCCGCCTTGGGCAATAATTTTGGCCCTTCAACCGCCAAAACAACCAGGGTATCAGCCCAATCGGGCGTAAATGCTTCAAATTCAACAGCAAGGCTCACAG
>CAISDR010000193.1 GCA_903884125.1 uncultured bacterium | reverse complement strand
CTGATTGGCATGATACAGCCAGATGCAACATCCCAGTCCGGGCAGCCCATGCTTCGGGCGGTGGGCTGTGCCGGGCGCATTACATCACTGAGCGAGACCGAAGATGGCCGCTATGTCATCAATCTGACCGGTATCATCAGATTTCGGGTGGAGGAAGAACTGTCCTCGGCCACACCCTATCGTCAGGTTCAACCCGATTTCACGCCGTTCAGCGATGATTTGCTGGAAACAAAGGTCGGATCGGATCTGGCTTCAACAATTGATCGCGCCCGACTGCAGAGCGCATTACGCCGGTATCTGGACGTTCACAAGATGAAGGCCGATTGGTCAGGCATCGAAGAGGCGGATGTTGAGACGCTGGTCAATTCGCTGTGTATGATCTGTCCGTTCGAGGCATCGGAAAAACAGGCGCTGATTGAAGCACCAGATCTGTCCCATCGGGCTGACGTTCTGATAACCTTGATTGAAATGTCGATAGCCAATCAATTTGGCGGCACCCAACCCCCGGTCCAGTGACCGGCAGCTTCATTGCGACAGGAAGTCAGATGTCCCAAACACAAGTTGATCCCAAATTGCTCGAAATCCTGGTCTGTCCGGTGACCAAGGCCACATTGCGCTATGACGCAACGGCTCAGGAACTGATCTCGGATGCGGCAGGACTTGCCTATCCCATTCGTGATGGCATCCCCATCATGCTGGTGGATGAAGCGCGGCAACTGACCGATGACCCGCGTTCATGACCAATGCAATCCGGTCGTGGCCGACAGAAATACGCATTGATCGCGCGAACAAATCACTGCGCGTCACATTTGATGATGGTGGTGTGTTTAATCTGAGTGCGGAATATCTGCGCGTGTCCTCGCCCAGTGCCGAGGTTCAGGGACATGGACCTTCCACCCGCAACCTGCCCGGTGCTAAACGCCATGTTGGCGTCACGCGTGCCGAACCGGTGGGCAATTATGCGGTCCGCCTGATATTCGATGATGGTCATTCCAGCGGTCTGTTTTCCTGGGATTACCTGCGCCAGCTGGGCGAGGAAGTCGAACCAAGGATGGCTGCCTATCTGGCCGAATTGACCGATAAGGGACTTAGTCGCGAATAGCTGCCGATCATAGTGATTGATCATCACTGGCGCTTGGCCGTAGTTTCAGCATTACAAAAAAATTGATCCAAGGGAGGATACCATGACCGCGTTGAATGCAGTCGCCAGCCTGAGCCGCGAAAACAACATTGCCATTCTGACCATCGATTCCCCGCCGGTGAATGCCCTGTCCGCCCCCGTGCGTGACGGACTGGCTTTAGGCGTGGCAGCCGCAATGGCGGACCCGGCGGTAGATGCCCTGGTGCTGATCTGCGCTGGACGCACCTTTATTGCCGGGGCTGATATTACCGAATTCGGCAAACCACCCCAGGGTGCCAGTCTGTTTGCCGTTCAGGATGCCATTGAAAATGCGGCTAAGCCGGTTATCGCTGCAATCCATGGCACAGCATTGGGCGGCGGACTTGAAGTGGCGCTGGCATGCCATTACCGCGTGGCGGTGCCGTCAGCAAAATGCGGCCTGCCTGAAGTCAATCTTGGCCTGTTGCCCGGTGCTGGCGGCACCCAGCGGCTGCCACGCATCGTGGGTGCTGCCAAAGCATTGGAGATGGTGACCACCGGTCAGCATGTGCCCGCCAGCGAAGCACATGCCATGGGGCTGGTTGATGAAATGGTG
>CAISDR010000192.1 GCA_903884125.1 uncultured bacterium | reverse complement strand
TTGTTCATTTTCCACCATTTCACGAGGCATCAGATGGCGGCGATTTGAGGTGGCATATAAAATGACATTGGACGGGCGGCCTTCAATGCCACCATCCAGCACAGCTTTCAGCGATTTATAGCCTACATCTGTCGCATCAAAAGACAGGTCGTCACAAAACAGCAGGCACCTTTGTTTCCGGCCACGCAACTGCCGCATCAGATGGGGCAGGGTATGAATGTCTTCCCGATGAATTTCGATCAGCTTCAGTTTGCCGGGCGCATGCGAAACGATCTGACCGTGAATGGCCTTGACCAGCGAACTTTTGCCCATACCGCGCGCACCCCATAACAGCGCATTATTTGCGGGCAATCCGTTTGCAAATCGGTTGGTATTCTCCAGCAGGATATCGCGGACGCGGTCAATCCCTTTGAGCAGGCTCAGGTCAACCTGCGCCACGCGTAAAACCGGGGTCAGGTCATGGGTCTCTGCCGCCCAGACAAAGGCATCAGCATGGCCAAGCTGTAGTGACGGCGGTGGGGGCGGGCTCAACCGTTCCAGGGCTTGCGCAATGCGTTCCAAAACAGGTTTTAGGTTTGTGTCATCATGTCCGGTCATTGCCCGACATTACTGCCTGAACCCGTGACTAGAAAAGCAATGAATTTACAGATTTCCCGGCTCAGGCCCCTAGCGCGGGGCATTTTTCCAATTTAGGGTCTGGTCCCAAGGATAAGACAATCGATTTTTGTGGAGGATAAGACCGATGAAGACACGTATTACAGAATTGCTGGGCATTGAACACCCGATCATGCAGGGCGGCATGCATTATGTGGGCTTTGCCGAAATGGCGGCAGCGGTTTCAAACGCGGGCGGTCTTGGCACAATCACTGGCCTGACCTTGCGTACACCGGAGAATCTGGCAAGGGAAATTGCCCGTTGCCGCGAGATGACGTCCAAACCCTTTGCGGTCAACCTGACTTTTCTGCCCGCGCTGACGCCACCGGATTATCCCGGCTTCGTCAAGGCCATCATCGATGGCGGCGTCAAGATTGTCGAAACCGCTGGCAATAACCCCGCCAAATGGATGCCTGCCTTGAAAGAGGCCGGGATCAAGGTCGTGCACAAATGTACATCTGTCCGCCACGCGCTGAAAGCTGAAGCGATTGGGTGTGACGCGGTAAGTGTTGATGGTTTTGAGTGCGGGGGGCATCCGGGCGAAGATGACATTCCCAATATGATTCTTTTGCCGCGGGCTGCCGAAGAACTGAAAATCCCCTTTCTGGCTTCCGGCGGCATGGCAGATGGCAGATCCCTTGTGGCAGCGCTTGCCATGGGGGCTGACGGCATGAATATGGGCACGCGCTTTATAGCGACCAAGGAAGCACCTGTTCACGAAAACGTTAAACAGGCTTTGGTGAATGCATCCGAACTTGATACGACGCTGATCATGCGCCCCTTGCGCAACACCGAACGTGTCTTAAAGAACGCGGCTGTCGATCGGATCCTGGAAAAGGAAAAGACGCTTGGGGCCAATCTGAAATTTGAGGATATCATTCACGAAGTTGGCGGCGTGTACCCCAAGATCATGACCGACGGCACGATGGATGCGGGCGCCTGGTCGTGCGGTATGGTGGCAGGCCTTATCCATGATATTCCAACCTGCCAGGAACTGATCGACCGGATCATGGCGGAAGCAAACGGTCTGATCCGTGCGCGTCTGGCCGGGATGGTGGCGGCTTAGGCTGCCACGCATTTGAACCAGCCCCCATCGCGAGCGATCCTGATGGGGATTGGGTTGCGCCCGTCTCGCAGCAGGTTATAGTCCGGCTCAATACCAATTTCCCAAGTTAGGGCTAGATCATGTTTATAACGCCTGCCTTTGCGCAGACTGCTGCCACCAGTTCCACCACCGATGTGATTTCGTCCTTCGTGCCCATCATCATGATGTTCGCGATTTTCTACTTCCTGGTTTTGCGCCCGCAGCAGCAGCGCCAGAAGGAACATCAAAGCCAGCTTCAGGGCCTGCGTCGGGGGGATGTAGTGGTTCTGGGGGGCGGTATAATTGGCAAGGTAATCAAGATCCCTGCCGAAGGTGATGAAGTACAGGTTGAAATTGCCGATAACGTCCGGGTCAAGGTCATCAGGGCGACAATTTCAAGCGTGCTCAACCGCACTGAACCGGCAAAGGCAGATGACGGCGACAAAGCGGACAAGGCCTGATCCATCATGCGGATCGATGAAATCGATTTTGCAGGCAAGATCAAACTTGACGGTTATGGCGGTGGCGGCTTTCGGGTCTCGGGACATTTCAACGAAGGATCGTTGTTGCTTTTGCCTTCAGGACCCAAGCCTTGGCGCCCCCGTGATCTGGGCGATATCAGCATAAGCGATATTGATCCGATCTTGGCCGAAGCCGGGGATTTCGAAGTGCTGCTTTTGGGCATCGGCGCGCGCTATCGCCAGGTGCCTAACGACATCCTTGGCGCGCTGCGTGCCGCGGGTATTCGCGTAGAAGTCATGGATAGTGGTGCTGCGGCCCGGACGTTCAACGTCCTGCTGCCTGAAGACCGCCGTATTGCGGCTGCCCTAATCGTTATTGATTAAGGCAGCCGCATCCCGTCAATAGATCTAGCCGAATGTCTTGCGCCACCAACCCTTGCGTGGTGGGCCAGCCGGTGGTTCTTCAGCCACAGGGACAACAGTCACGGGCGCTGGTGGTGGCGGCGGCGCCAGTGCCGGTTCGGCAATTTCCACCGGCTCAATTTTTACTTCGCGCACAACTGCCACCGGCTCGACAGCAATTGCCGGTGTCGGCTGAACGACGGTTGTGGATGCATCGCCCTCATTTTTGGGCAAGGTTATCCAAGCTTCGGGTGGAACGTCTGGCTGATCGCCGGCAATGAAGCCTGCTGCCGGATCTTCGCCACGCTGCCTGCGCCCACCGCGACGCGACCGACGTCTGCGGCGCGCCTCGCCATCGGGTCCGTTCTGGTCCTGACCCGGGCGCTGGCTGGTAGTTGCATCGCCATCGTTCTCATGCGAGACGTCGCCATCAGGCTCGCCCGCCTCGCCATCACCGCGAACGGTGTTGGGGGCCGTAGCTTCCTGGCCTTCTTCGTCGCGACGTCCGCGGCGGCGTCTGCGACGTCTGCGGCGGCGCTTGCCTTCTTCGCTCATGTCGTTGTCAGCGCGATCAGCCCGTTCCGGTCGCCCCTGACGTTCTGTGCGCGAAACGGTACGATCGGACTGATCCTGATCTGGATTGTCTTCGGATTCGTCCTCGTCGGGTTCATCAGATTCGGCGATGATTTCTTCCGGCTCGTCCTCGATCACGGTCAAGGGACGACGCAGATCGGCCAGGCCCGGACGCTCGATCCGGATGCCAAACCGGTCAATCTTGAAGTCCGGGGGGATCAGGCCGTGATCGATTTCCACGATCACCTGAAAACCATACCGGTCTTCAATCCGCCGCAGTGTTTCGCGTTTTTGGTTAAGCAGGAACATGGCAATAGCATGGGGCAGTCGTACGACTATCTGAGCGCTGCGACCATTCAGGCCCTCTTCCTCGATGCCACGGATCACATGAAGGGCGGTTGATTCAACTGACCGCACAACACCTGCGCCATTACACATCGGACAGGAATTTGAAGAAATTTCCATTACCGATGAGCGCAGACGCTGGCGCGACATTTCCAGCAGACCGAAAGCGGAAATACGTCCCACCTGAATGCGGGCGCGATCTGCCTTCAGCGCATCTTTCATGCGCCGTTCGACCGCGCGGTTGTTGCGCGGGTCTTCCATGTCGATGAAATCGACGACGATCAACCCGGCCAGATCGCGCAGACGTAACTGGCGTGCAACTTCGTCCGCTGCTTCAAGGTTGGTCTTGAGCGCCGTGTCCTCGATATTATGTTCACGGGTCGAACGCCCGGAATTCACGTCGATGGCGACCAATGCTTCCGTCTGGTCGATGACCAGATAGCCACCAGATTTCAACTGCACCTGTGGCGAGAACAACTGGTCAAGTTGGGTTTCAACCTGGGTGCGCAGGAACAGAGGTACAGGTTCGCGATAGGCTTGAACATTCTTGGCATGGCTGGGCATCAGCATGCGCATGAATTCTTTTGCCTCGCGATAACCGTCTTCACCGGCGACCTGAACGCTTTCAATATCCTTGGAGTACAGATCACGGATGGCGCGCTTGATCAGCGATCCTTCTTCCAGGATCAGGGCAGGGGCGGTGGACTTCAGTGTCGTCTCGCGCACATTTTCCCAAAGCCGCAACAGGTATTCAAAGTCTCGCTTGATTTCGACCTTGGTGCGATTGGCCCCGGCCGTGCGCACAATAAGGCCCATGCCTTCGGGCACATCCAGTTCCATGGCAATCGCCTTGAGGCGCTTGCGGTCTACAGCATTCGTGATCTTGCGCGAAATGCCGCCACCGCGACCAGTATTGGGCATCAGCACGCAATAACGACCGGCCAGCGAAAGATAAGTGGTAAGCGCCGCGCCCTTTGTACCGCGTTCTTCCTTCACAACCTGGATCAGAAGAATCTGGCGACGCTTTATGACTTCCTGAATTTTATATGGGCGACCGCCCTGGAACCGCGGGCGCGGCATGTCGTCAAAGCTGTCATCACCGCCCAGGCTTTCCACTTCGTGGGGAGCATCCTCGTCGCCATTCTCGCTTGGCCTGCGGCGACGTCCGCGCCGTGATCGTCCATGATTGCGACCTTCGTTGCCAGATGCGTCCGCTGAGGACGATGAATCGCTTTCCGATTTCTCATCATCCTCGTCGGTATCGTCTTCGCTGGCGTCCTGATCCAGTTCCGGGTTTACCGATTGGGGCGGTTCATTATCTGAATCCAGTTCCAGTTCAGCCTGCGCTGCCAATGGGGGTTCAGGCGATGGCTCGGATTTTGATATTGAAGATTGGGTTGCATCCGTGTCCGAGAATGTTACCGCGTCATCATCCGCATCATGGGCATGAGCGTCGTGATCATTATTTTGATCTACTGATTTGTGATCATGATCATGATCGTCATCATGGTCTTTGACCACGGGACCTGTGCGCGGCTGCGGCTCTTCATCATAGCTCTCGGCAGATTTGCGAGCTGCCGCAGCGTGATTGGCCAGCAAAGCCTGACGGTCAGCCGTCGGGATCTGATAATAGTCTGGATGAATTTCGCTGAATGCTAAAAAGCCATGCCGATTGCCGCCATATTCAACAAAGGCAGCCTGAAGCGAAGGTTCGACCCTAACAATTTTTGCGAGATAAATATTACCGGTTATTTGCTTTTTAGTTGCAGATTCAAAATCAAATTCCTCAATTCGATTTCCGCTGACGACCGCAACCCGAGTCTCCTCGGGCTGAGATGCGTCGATGAGCATTCTCTTTGCCATTGTAAATTTCCCATGGGCGCTGCGGCCATATCATCCGGTGCTTGATAGCCGAATGCGCGCGCGCGCTGTTGTTCTGTCTGCGGATGCAGAGTGTGAAAGTGCCGAGGGCGGATAAATCTCCGCACCGGATTGAATTGTGGTTTGGCGATGCGGAAATTCCAGCCAAGGAATCCCATGCATCAACATAGGGGGCTTCAACGCGCAGCCCGGCCGCATACAGATGCTGAAAAGGGCCAGATGACCCCTTCTCAAACTCTGCACTTATATAGCCGCGATCTACCAAGCCCTGTTCCTAACCATGACTGCCGAGCCCAATGGCGTTCCGTTGAACATGCCTGGGTCGCTAAAAAATCCTCTGGAATCAGATAGTTAGAAAACCATTGACTCCGCGGGTGGACAAACACCTCGACTCATTTTGGCGTTTCCAGACCCCATAATAGCCGTGTTATGGTGCGCGCAACAATGCGTTTCTTGAGGGGACCGATATAAGGCAGGTCAGTCGCTTCTGATATGGCGCAACATTTTGAATTTATTGATTTTGGGACACAAGCATGTGGCGTAAATTGGCATGGGGCGCAGTGGGCCTGTTGATCGCAGGCATCGGCCTGTCTGGCCTAAGTCTTTATGGGCTTTGGTATTTCAGCCGCGGTCTGCCCGATTACCAGCAATTGGGCACATATCGCCCGCCGGTGACAACCCGTATTCATGGTGGTGATGGGGCGCTGATAGCCGAACTGGCCCATGAACGGCGCCTTTTCGTGCCTTATGAA
Organism: uncultured bacterium; assembly: GCA_903884125.1. GTDB lineage: Bacteria > Pseudomonadota > Alphaproteobacteria > CAISDR01 > CAISDR01 > CAISDR01. The sequence continues at coordinate 167 of CAISDR010000192.1, read as the reverse complement.
GCGATACCCAAGCGGGTGATCGAAGCCTTTCTGGCGGCTGAAGATAAAAGTTTCTTCGAGCATTCCGGTATTGATCCCATGGGAATTGCCCGGGCGTTTGTCGATAACCTGCAAAATCTTGCCCAGGAAAAGCGGCTGGTAGGCGCATCGACCATCACCCAGCAGGT
>CAISDR010000191.1 GCA_903884125.1 uncultured bacterium | reverse complement strand
CTGCATGATAATTCCACAATGATCCGGGGCGGGGTTTTGAGTTCGCCGACCTATTATTTCGACCGGCATGTTGGCCCGCCATGGTTCATCCGAATGGCAACGCGCGCTGCCGCAGCATTTGGCCAGCGCGAAAGATATGTCTTCGGTCAGGGACCATTCGTTCCCAGACCGGACTTCAGGGTCGAAGATAGTGTTACCAGCACGGACCCGGATCGCTATGGCCTTAATCAGGCATGGTTTGCAGCCAATCCCAAATTGACCGTCGGCGGTGTTACGTTTGGCTGGCTGGAAAATTACCAGTTCAACAATGATCTTATTTTTGAATCGGGTTATCTGGAAAATATAGGGACACCGATGCTGATGGGCGTGGGCGGTAAAGAAAAGGTAGCGGACAGCCAGTCCCAGCGGGATGCCTGTAAGCGATTGAAAAACTGCAAGCTTGTTGAATTTGCCAATGCCAAACACGAGCTGATGATGGAAAAGGACGAAATCCGCACAGATTGGCTAGGCCAGATTCAGACTTTCATCTCGCAGCAATCCGCCGAATCCAATTGATGCAGACCCTGCTTAACGCAGTTGGGCCAGTGTGCGTTCGATTACTGGTGCACAGATTTTGCGCACATCCATTTCTTGGGCGAACTGTTGTGCATTTTGCGATGCCTGATCCTTCCAGCGATCATTGCTTAACAAGTAACGGCAGGCATCAACCAGACCGTCAACCGGCGTTGAAGCCAGAAAAGGCTGATACGGATTGTCCAGCGGTATATCTTCCGACAGCGCCATAGCGCCGCGCTCCAAAATCTGTACCACGCGGGCACAGGATGCAAACCGCGGATCAACATTGACCGAACTGTCATCCGGTGCATGCAGGGTCAGGTTGAGGGTGATTTTGGAACGATCAATATAGGAATTGATTACAAAGCCGGGCAACCGCTGACTGGCAAACCCCACGCCCGCAGTTGCGATATTGATGCCTGCATCCAGAAACCTTTGTACCACCGCAACCCGATGCGGCGTCGCCCGTCCGAAGAAAAAAACATCCGTCAGTTTCGGTGATCGGCACATGTCAGCGGGTACCAAACTGATACACCCGAATGGCATAAAATGGCACACCGGAACTTGGGGCTGATAGGCCATGGCGGTTCGTTCCAGGAAAGACCACAGAAAATCAATTTCGGGCAGGACTGCGTGAAATCCATCCATACGCCGTTCCAAAATTCCCGGAAGGTATGGCATGCCGTGCCTGGCATAGGGAATAGTCCCCTGCACCATCAATTCGGTTGCTATGACACCAACGCGGCACCCTTGTGCGCGAACTGCACGCAGATGCTCAACTGCAACCGGACCATCAAGGAAATGTTCAAAGTAGAGATTTATCGCATCCTTGAAAATAAGATCCGGTGATGCCGTCACCTCATGGCCACAGGCGGACAGCATACCGCGTGTGTATTCCACCAAAGTCGATAACCCTTCCTGATTATCGGGGGCATGATTTGAAGTTGAGATATTGAACCACATAAAATTGACGTTCCAAATCGGCTATCTGTTCCCAGCCTGATGCACCTTGCCTGCTTAACAGTTTTGGGCCGACGGATGCAATCCATCGGCCCAAACATCATTACATTTCAGATGCGGGATCAGCTTTTTTTCAATTCGCTGTTAATGCGAAAGCTGGTCGACGTCACTTCGGCTTCGGTCTTGCGTAGTCGTTCTTCGATATACTTGAACCGCCGTTGCAGGCTGGCAAGGCTTTCGCCGGGCCGGCCGGAAACCGGCTCACCGGCAGACGGGCTGCCTGGACCCAGGCCACCAAACCCGAAGGATGCATCCGGACGCTTCGCCCTGGGCATATCCTTGTCAACAAGTACCGCCAGCAGGATATAAACACTCATGGTGATCGGGGGAATGATAAACATTCCGACCACCGTCAGCAGGCGAACGCCAAGGGATGATACGCCCAGCCATTCCGCCAGCCCGCCACAAACGCCCATGATCTTCTTATCACTGACCGACCGTTTCAGATCAGCCAGACGCAGATCGGCCAGACGAGGTCGCGGATCGCGGAAATCGCGGCCATAGGTACGCTGGTCACGCCAGTCGTCATGCGAACCGCTCATGTGCGTTCCCTCCAGCCGGGTGCTTCAGCATCAAGGATGCGTTCCAGCGTGACCAGGCGCGCTTCCATCCGTTCTGCCACGTGGCGCAGTTCGGTCAATGCCAGTTGCTCGTCACCGGTCAGCGCCGATTGCGACCGTTCTTTACTTTTATAATGCATCCGCATCCATGGCAGCACCACGAATATGGATAGGATCGCCACCAGGGGGATCAAGGCTTCGACGAAATGCATAGGAGGTATTCCCTGTGCCCTGTAAAAAGTGCCGCAAAAGTTACCCCGGCTTTGTCATCCGAAATGGATGGCTGGACCGGATGCTGCCCGCAATCAGGCAGCGACGGCAAGATCAAAATGATCCTGCCGCGCGCGTTACTCTAACTTTTACCCAATTTCTGCTTCAGCGCGGACAATTCCTGATCAACCGCGGTCTCCGATTCCAGGGCCGCAATTTCCTCGGCCAGGGTCTTGCCGCGACCAAGGTCATATGATTCCGCCAGTGCCTCGGTATGATCGATTTTCTTCTCGATCTGTTCAAAGCGCATTAGGGCATCATCCACCCGATGGTCGTGGGTCATACGCTTGGTTCTAAGCCGCGTTGAAACATTTTCATGCCGGGCGACCAGCGCCTTCTGCTTGGCCTTGGCTTCAAGCAGCTTGGCCTGCAGCTTTGCGATGTCAGCGTCAGATTGGGCCAATGCCTCGTCAAGGTGACCAAGCTCGTCTGCCATATGCTTGGCCGTTTCGGCCAGTTTTGCCTTTTCTGACAAGGCGGCGCGGGCGAGATCCTCGCGGTCCTTGGACAGGGCCAGCTCCGCACGCTGGTTCCATTCCACGCTTGCTTCGCTGATTTTGTCCAGCCGACGGTGAATATCCTTTTTCTCTGCAATCAGGCGCGCAGCACTGGTGCGGGCCTCGACCAGCGTGTCTTCCATCTCCTGCACGATCAGGCGAATGATCTTTTCGGGATCTTCGGCACGGTCAAGAATTGCGTTGATGTTTGAATTCACAATGTCGGATAAGCGGGAAAAGATACCCATAGCGAAAAACTCCGATGAATGAAGCCGGCCAAACCGGCAGTTGGGGGGAGATGGTCCAAAAAACCTCAGATGATCACGCCAATCAAAAGCCCTGCGCCAAACGCAATCCATTCGCCGGAACTGCGGGCATCCAGAAATGCCATAAACCGGCTGAAGGCGGATTGAAGCGGGTGCGGTGGCGGTGCATAGAAATCATCATGGGTGTAACGGCGCATGGTAGACATCCTTGTTAAGCGCAAAAGCTGCTGACAACCGTGGTCAGAACGACTGTTGCAAGGCCCAGTTCAGCCACGCCGATAAGTCCGATTTCAACCAGGGTCCAAAGGCTTTGCATCGCAATCTCCTGAAAGTGGGCGCTGGAGCTTTGAGGTTCCATTGGTCAAGCCCTTCATATCGTCCCGTCAGAATAACCTGACGCAATAGGCTTTGCAGGGTTCATGCCAACCACCAGGTCATTCATAACCCATTGTTTTTACTTAAAATATTTTCTCGCGGTACATCGAATTGCTCTAAATGTGGTTATTTTTGCTAATATTTGGCTTGAAAATTAAATATTTCTGCTAAACGATCCTTAGATGATTGAACTTGCCGCCCCTATTGGTCGCTCCCAACCCTTTCTTGACTATCTGGATCATCTGTCACGCATAGCACCCTTGCAGCGGCCAGTTTTGATCATCGGTGAACGGGGCACCGGCAAGGAATCCGCTGCCTCGCGCCTGCATTTCCTATCCGGGGTATGGGATGGACCACATGTAAAATTAAATTGTGCGGCCTTGCCCGACTCGCTGCTTGAAGACGAACTGTTTGGCCATGAGGCCGGTGCCTTTACGGGCGCACAGCGCCGCCGCATCGGGCGATTTGAACTGGCCAATAATGGCACTTTGTTTCTAGACGAAATCGCCAATGCCCCCATGGCGGTTCAGGAAAAAATTCTGCGCGTGATTGAATATGGCGAACTGGAACGTGTGGGCGGGTCCGAAACGATCAAGGTCAATGTCCGCGTTATCGGGGCAACCAATGCCGATCTGCCCCGCATGGCCCAGGAAGGCAAGTTTCGCGAGGATCTTCTGGACCGGCTGGCCTTTGATGTTGTGACGCTGCCACCGCTGCGCCACCGTCAGGGGGATATACCTGTGCTGGCGGATCATTTCGGACGCGCGATGGCCCATGAACTGGGCTGGACAAAGTTTGACGGTTTCACCGCCCCCTGCATGGCTGCCCTTGAAGCCCATGACTGGCCGGGCAATATCCGGGAACTGAAAAATGTTGTGGAACGTGCGGTTGCCCATGGCGTGGCCAACAAACCGGTCGCGCGCATCGCGCTGGACCCTTTTGCATCACCCTATCGACCTGCCATGCGCAATAACGCTGCCGCGGAATCCAGGCCGAATGCCGGTCCAGTGCCAACTGACACAACTGCCCATCAGCCAATTGACTTTGCGGCCACAGTCGAAGGTTTCGAGCGTCGCTTGCTGGCCGAGGCAATGGCCGCCAACCGCCACAATCAGCGGGCCACCGCGTTGCATCTGGGCCTCGGCTATCATCAGTTGCGCAATCTATTGCGCAAATACGACATGCTGAAAAAAGATCAGGAATGATGTGGCCGGAAAATATCCCTATTGGCCAATTTGCTT
>CAISDR010000190.1 GCA_903884125.1 uncultured bacterium | reverse complement strand
CGATGACACTTGAGCTGCGCAGTCTACTTCATAACCGATATCGTATCGAACAGGTCATCGCTCAAGGGGGCATGGGAGCGATTTATCGCGCCTCTGACGAAAGCCTGGGAGTGGATGTTGCAGTAAAGGAAAACCTGTTCACCAAGGGCGAAGGTGAACATGGCGCCGATCTGGCGGATGATCTGATGCGCATGATCCATCTGCATGGCGCTGAAAACATTGCCGCTTGTTTCGTCGAACCCATTGCGGGATCAACCGGCACGCTGGTGCCGCCGAAAAATTACCTGAAGCGCCTGCGTCGCATCTGCGATGAATATGGGATCCTGCTGATCTTCGACGAAGTTATTACAGGGTTTGGCCGGACCGGGCACGCCTTTGCAGCCCAGTCATTCGGCGTGACCCCCGATATGATTACCATGGCCAAGGCGATTACAAACGGTGCTCAGCCGATGGCTGCAGTTGCCGCCTGTCGCGCGGTTCATCAGGTTGTGGTCGAGGAAAGCAGCCAGGCCGCCTCGTCCAACGAATTTTTCCATGGCTATACATGGTCAGCGCATCCGGCAGCCTGTGCCGCGGCTCTGGCAACACTGGATATTTATGCCAATGAAGGACTGTTTGAACGGGCCAATCAAATGTCGGCCTATTTTCTCGATCAGCTTTTCTCACTTAAGGATATTGGCATCGTCACGGATATTCGTGGCTATGGCATGATGGGCGGACTGGATGTAAGCCCCGACGAAATGCCGGGCGCGCGCGGCCATGAATTGCAAAAGCGTCTCTATGATCGGGGCCTGCATTTCAAATCAACAGGTGATTGTGTGATCATGGCACCGCCCTTTGTGATGGATACGGACCATATTGACCAGATGACCGAAGTTCTGGCCAAAACCCTGCGCAGTTTCTGAGGATGGGTGTGACCGTTACAGGGTTCAAACTTGCATTGTCAAACTGACTATCATAGTCTGCCGACAATAACGTTTGAAAAGAGGCCGTTATGAGACTGTCCCCCAGCGCTCGGGTTGACGCCTATCGCCAGCGCGGCTGGTGGCAGGGCAAAACGGTTGATGCCCTGTTTCGCGAAACCCTGTCGCGTTCGCCATCGGGGATGGCGCTGATCGACCCGCCCAACCGCCAGACCCTGATTGGAAGCCCGGCCCAGTCGATCGCCTGGTCCAGGCTGGCTCAGGCGGTTGATCAGATTGTCATTGTTCTGCAGGGTCTGGGCATCAGGCGGGACGATATTATTGCAACCCAGTTCCCGAATGTGGTCGAAGGCGTTCTGTTCTTTCTGGCCTGTGCGCGCATGGGCGTCATTCTAAGCCCGATCGCCCTTGCCTATCGCGGCCATGAATTGCGCCAGATCCTGCCCCTGATCGAACCAAAAGCGTTTTTCACTGTTGCCTCTTTTCATGGCCATGACCATGCGGCGCATGTACTGCATCTGGCTGATGAAGGCTTGGCGACCGGCAAGGTGATCTGTCTGGGCAACAAAGCACCAAAGGATGCCCTGGCGCTAGATGATTTGCTGGCCGAGGCGGCTGGAAAAAGCTTGCAACCGCTGGAGCCGGCAACGGATGCAGCAGATATTTTGACCATATGCTGGACATCGGGTACCGAGGCTGCCCCCAAGGGCGTGCCCCGCCATCACGATCACTGGCAGGTCAATGGTGTAGCCATGATCGAAGCGGCAACGCTAAGACCGGGTGACAGGATTTTAAATCCGTTTCCACTGATCAACATCGCATCATTTGGTGGCATGGTGATGCCTTGGCTGATGCTGGGGGGGTGCCTGGTGCAGCATCACCCGTTCGACCTGCCCGTATTTTTGCAGCAACTTCAAGACGAACGAATTGCCTATACGGTGGCACCACCGGCAGTCCTGATGATGCTATTGAAGAATGATGAGCTGCTGGCAAAAGCAGATCTTTCAGCACTGCGCTGTCTTGGGTCTGGCTCGGCACCCCTGTCGCCCTGGATGGTCAGGGAATGGCAGGACAGATACGGCGTCATTGTAATGAATGTATTCGGATCAAATGAAGGCTGCTCGCTGTTTTCAACCGGCAAGGCGATCAGCGACCCGGAAGACCGCGCGCGGTTCTTCCCTCGCTTTGGGGCCGATGGTATTGATTGGGGTCATGGATTCCCAAGTCTGATCCGCACGCGCCTGGTTGATCTGATCACCGATCTAGACATTACAGGTCCGGGTCAGGTGGGCGAATTGCGCATTGATGGCGCCATGACCTTTGATGGGTACTGGAAGGCCCCCGAACTGACCAGGGCGGCCTTTGATACAATGGGATACTTCCGCACCGGGGATCTCTTCGAAATTGCCGAGGTAGGACTGGGGCGGTTCCTGCGCTTTGTCGGTCGGTCAAAAGATATTATCATTCGTGGTGGCCAGAACATATCCCCGGCGGAACTTGATACGCTCATCGAAGGGCATCCGAAAGTGCGCGAGGCGAGTTGTGCAGCCTATGCGGACGAGCGACTGGGGGAACGGATATGCGCGGTTGTCGCGTTAAAACCGGGTGAGGTGCTGACGCTTGAGGAATTGTGCGCGTTCCTGAAATCTGCAGACATCGCACAATATAAACTGCCAGAAAAATTGCGGGTTCTGGACGCCCTGCCCCGCAATCCCCTGGGCAAAGTGCTTCGCCGGGATTTGACAGGGGTTGCGGCATCTTAACAATTCGATCCCAAGGGGTTTTTCTTGCGTTGCAGCAATAAGTCGAATTAATGTTTGCATCGAATACTTGATCCGGCTTTATGGAAATTCTGGCGCTTACCATGGACACTCGAAAGTTTATTCGGACCTGTTCGATCTGGCGCGCGCTGGAAGTGTTGGGTGACACGTCCACCCTGCTGATCCTTGAAGCAGCCCTGATCGGGTCGCGCCGGTTTGATGAATTCGTCGGTCGTACCGGGATTTTACGTGCATTGCTTTCTGATCGCCTTAAACGACTGGTTTCGGCCGGTGTCCTGAAAAAGGTCCCCTATTCCACCGCTCCGCCGCGGTTTGAATACCGGCTGACCGAAAAAGGTAATGACCTTTACTGGACAGCAATGATGATGCTGCGCTGGGAACGGCGCTGGAGTCAGAGCACAGGCAAAATCGAAATTGTCCTGCGCCACAAAACCTGTGGCCAGGTTTTCAACCCGGAACCGACCTGCAATACCTGTGGCAGCGAAATAACAGCGCGTGAAGTAACCTGGTCCGAAGGCCCCGGTGTTGGCTGGATGGCCGCCCAGTATTCCCGCCGCCGCCAGCAGCGTGGTGCCGTATCGCTTGGCACATCGCTTATGGACGAGGTGGCGCAATTGACCGGTGACCGCTGGGCCGGACTGATCCTGCGCTCGATTTTCGTCGGGCTGCGCCGGTTCGACGAAATTTGTCGCGACACGGCGATGGCTACGAATATTCTGTCCGAGCGGCTTCATTGGCTGGAGCAAATGGGCGTTATCAAGCCGCACGCCTATAGCAGCCAGCCGCAACGGTTTGAATACCGCCTGACTGAAAAGGGGGTCGACTATTACCCCATTCTTCTGATGCTGCTGCAATGGGGCGACAAGTATTATGTATCCCCCGAAGGGCCCCCGCTATTGCTGCAACATCTGGGTGATGATGGTGACCACGATCTTTTGCCCGTCGTCAACTGTTCACATTGCCATGGTGTTATCGAACGCCACGATGTGACCTATGAAGTGGTCGAGGCGAAGTCGCCCCCTCAGCTGTCGGCGGTTTCCTGAAATACCAGAGCCTGTCTGCAAACGGCATCTGCCCTTATTTCTTCGGGGCATATCGCTCGGGCACGAATTTCTGTGTTGATTTTTTGGGACGCTTGTAACCGTTATCCGATTGTCTGGGCGGAAGCGGCACTTCCACCGGCTCAATATCACGATAGGGAATCTGTTCCAGAAGATGCGCGATACAGTTCAGGCGTGCGGATTTCTTGTCATCCGAATTGACCACATTCCAGGGTGACATTTTCACATCCGTAGCAGCAAACATATCGTCTTTCGCCTTGGAATATTCCACCCAGTGCTTTCGGGATTCCAGATCCATGGGGCTTAACTTCCAGCGCTTGATCGGATTGCGCATCCGGTCCAGGAACCGCTTTTCCTGTTCCTCGTCGCTGATGGAAAACCAGTATTTGATCAGGTGAATCCCTGACCGGATCAGCATTTCTTCAAACAGCGGCGCTGAGCGCAGAAATTCCTGATATTCCTCTTCAGTGCAAAAGCCCATCACGCGTTCGACACCGGCGCGATTGTACCATGACCGGTCAAACAGAACGATTTCACCACGCGCTGGCAAATGGGCGACATAACGCTGAAAATACCACTGACCACGCTCCCGCTCTGTCGGGGTACTCAGCGCCACCACCCGACAGATGCGGGGATTGAGCGGCTGGGTGATCCGCGAGATGACGCCACCTTTTCCCGCGGCATCCCGCCCTTCGAATAATACTGCGACGCGCAGACCGTTGGTCTTTACCCATTCCTGAAGTTTGATTAGTTCCAGTTCAAGATGGGCAAGTTCTTCAACATATTTGTAGTTTACCGGGGGTTTGCGACGGCGTGCCTGCCCCAGAACCCGCCAGCCATGCTCGAGCTTGTCTGCCTCTTTCACTTCTTTCCGAAGTTCATGCTCGCCGGATTTTTTCCCGCGTGCCTTGATTTTCCTGTCGCTTCGGGCTTTGGCCAGTGATGTGGACTTGGGCATTGACCTGCTCCGTTTCGGGCATCCTGTTTTGTCAATTTAGTTGTTCCTGACCATCAGGTCGAGCGTCCCTGACCCCATTGGGAGGCAAAGGGCGCTATTGCCGCAGCCCGTCTATATTCCACCTCAAGATCACCGATGATTTGCGCTGCGGGTTTCAGCGCTTTGATCAGGCCGACGCCATGGCCGGCGGACCAGACATCGCGCCATGCCTTGATCTGATTTTGCGATTGTTTGAAATCCGGACCACCGTCGCGTTTGTCCAGATGTTCAGGATCAAGGCCCATCGCGATCAGGCTGGACTTCAGATAATAGGCATGCGCGCCTGTCAGCGCATTGGATAATACCAGATCCTCGAACTGCCCATCGAGCACGGCTTTGCGATAGGCGTCACTGGCCAGGCTTTCCTCCGCTGCGATAAACGATGTTCCCATATAGGCCAGATCGGCGCCCAGAACTTCCGCGGCGCGGATGGCGTGTCCGTTGGAAATGCCACCACCCAGAACAATCGGGCCGTCAAAAAATTCCCTGACCGCCGAGACAAATGCAAATCCGGCCATGTGCCCGGTATGGCCACCAGCACCCGCCCCGACCAGCACAAGCCCGTCCGCACCTGCGGACACGGCCTTCCGCGCAAAGGGAACTGAATTTACATCTGCAAAAACCAGCCCGCCATATTTATGCACCGGGTCAATCACGGGTTTTGGTCCGCCCAATGCCGTGATGACGATTTCCGGCTTGTGGCGGCTGATCAATTCAACTTCGGCCGCAAGTCGGTCATAGGATGAGTGGGTAATCATGTTCACCGCCAGCGGGGCAAGCGGCCTTCCTTCCGCGTCATCTGGAGCGCAGAGCTGTTTCAGCCACTTATCCAGCGTCTCAATGTCACGCGCATTGGGGAAAGGGAATGAACCCATCACCCCGGCAAGGCGGACGGCCTGTACCAGATCAGGACCGGAGACCAGAAACATGGGGGCCGCAATGACGGGCAGACGCATCCGCGTGCAAAGAGCCTGAAAGATTTTGCGGGCAGTAGCGGACATTGATTGACCTTAGCGCTGGTTTTACTTGTTTAATCATACTAAGGCGGCTGTTAGATGCAAAACAAGGCCCCGTTTTCCAGCACGCGTGCCACCTGACTAACTTGCATAACAGGACTGGAGCCGTTAGTCTGATTAAAGAATAATTCCACCGGAACCGGTCAGGTGACAGGCCGGTTTAACACCGCTTGCAGATGGGGGAAACCTATGGCCGCATCCGTATTTGTCCTTGGCGGACATCAGACAGACTTTGCGCGAAATTTTGCACGCGAAGGCGGCGATCTGTTTTCCATCTTTGATGAAACACTCAAAGGCGGCATGGATGCGGCAAACCTCGAACCTGCGGAGATCGAGCGCGCCCATGTCGGCAATTTCACCGCCGAGATTTTCTGCAATCAGGGTCATCTGGGTGGATTTTTTGCAGCCTCCGATCCGCGCTTTTCGGGAATGCCGGCCTCGCGCCATGAAGCGGCTTGTGCGTCTGGTTCCATGGCCATGCTGTCGGCAATGGCAGAGATCGAGGCCGGTCGCTATGGCATGATTGCGGTTTTGGGCATTGAAATGATGCGCAACGTTCCCGGCGCACAGGCTGCTGCCAATATTGGCGGTCCCGCCATGTGGTCGGGGCGCGAATGCACCGATGTCAAATATCCATGGCCGCATATATTTTCAGAACTGAGCGACGAATATGATCGCCGCTACGGACTGAAATTTGAACATCTTGCCGAAATCGCGCGTATCAATTTCGATAATGGCAAGCGTAATCCAAATGCGCAGACCCGTTCATGGGCCTTTACCGATGCCAGCTTCACACAGGACGATGTGGCCAATCCGGTAATCGAAGGGCGCACCCGCAAACAGGATTGCGGGCAGGTGTCCGATGGCGGCGCAATCGTGTTTCTGGCGAACGAAGAAAAGGCGGCCGCCTATGCCAAACGTCGCGGCGGCAGGCTGGAAGATTTGCCGCGCATTTCAGGCTGGGGTCATCGCACTGCGCATATTTCCTATGCGCCCAAAGTGGAAGCAAGCAAAGGCCAGGCCTATATTTTCCCGCATGTGCGCCAGGCCATCACGGATGCGCTGGGCCGTGCCGGTGTTGGTCAGGCAGCCGAACTAAACGGCATCGAAACCCATGACTGTTTCACATCCACTGAATATATGGCGATTGATCATTTCGGTCTGACCGCGCCGGGTGAAAGCTGGAAAGCGATCGAGGCCGGCGTTATCGCGCGCAATGGTTCAACCCCGATCAATCCGAGCGGCGGCCTGATCGGCCTTGGCCATCCTGTAGGTGCAACCGGTGTCCGCATGATGCTGGATTGTGCCAAGCAGGTCACCGGCAAGGCAGGTGATTATCAGGTCGAAGGCGCGCGCCGCTTCGGTATGCTGAATATCGGCGGCAGCACGACCACAGTTGCAAGTTTTGTGGTCGAGCGCGGTTGAGCCTTATGGCTCAACCTGTTGCGCGCTGACCCAATTCGATCAGGTAATCAGCCGGCGCTTCGCCCGCTTCCAGCCGGGCGACAATGGAACTGTCGACATAATCGCGCCAGCCACAGATCAGGTTGCCGCGAAATTCCAGCACCCCCATATAGGGCATGGTAACGGCGATTCCATCCGGCGTTTTATACACATCCGCGCCTTCAACAAATAGCCGGTTGCCGGAAATCGCGTGATGAAAAATTTTCCAGCCCACATCCAATTGCCGTCCCGCCAGCAGACTGAGGAATTTACGGGCAGCGCTTTTTGATCGCACGGGTTTTGATCCCACATGATAATGCCAGATCACATCATCGTTCAGATGCGCCAGCACGCCGTCAATGTCGTGGCGATGCCAGGCATCAACCACGGCATCAAAAATCTTTCGGTAATCGGGCGTGGTCATGTCTTTAGCGGGCATGACCGTCGAAATCGACCTTTACGCCCATTTCACGCAGCAGTTCCGCCCGGTCATAATATTCGCGCCATTCCTTGACCTGACCATTCTGGATGTCCAAAACACCAACAACCGGCACCTTGCCCGGTTTGCCCTTGAACACAAATTCATCCTGGCGTTCCACATAGACAAGGCCGTTGATCACACCGAGATTTTTGACATTCAGATGAATGGTTTCCAGACCGTCGGTGAGTGCCGCCAGACGGCGCCCGATCGCATCGCGTCCGATGATTGGATCAACCATCATGGAATGCAGCGAACCATCTGGCGAAAACATGCCCACGACCTTGGCCCAGTCCTGCTTGTTCCAGGCTTCGAACATTTCCTTGGCAACCGCCAGTTTCTTTGCATCATCCGTCGCTGCGGCCTGAGTGGGGTTGCCGATGGCAACCATGGCAAGAACCGATGCCGCCAAAATCCAGATATTCGCCATTTGATTTCCCCCGATTGAATCTTGTTGTGCAAGTATCGTAGGTTGGGTCGAGGCTTGGAGTCAAACCGGGCCCATTGTAGTCAGGGGGACGTAAAAATGGACGCCTATATCTATGACGCGCTTCGTTCACCGCGTGGCAAGGCGCGACCTGATGGCGGGCTGGCCAGTTTGACCCCCGCTGGCCTGATCCGGCAATTGGGCAAGGCTCTTGAAGATCGCCAGACAGGCCGGATGGCTGAAATTGACGGGATTTTGCTTGGCTGTGTGGGCCAGGTGGGCGCACAGGGCGG
>CAISDR010000189.1 GCA_903884125.1 uncultured bacterium | reverse complement strand
TGAAGGACGACAATCCGTTACCGCCACCGCTGGTACCGTTGTTACCAACTTGTTGGCCAGTGCTACCCATCAAGGAGGGCAATTCTTTTACGACATCAAAGATATTATCTTTTGCTTGTTGCACAATGAAGTCTGACCCAATGACCGTGGTCGGAGTTGGCGCGTTGAATCCAGCAGTCGTAATACGAGATGCTGATACCTCCACAGCCTCAACGCCGCCTGTAGTTTGGCCTGACGTTTGTGCTTGGGCAGAATTTGCAGAAAAAGCGGCTAGCGCTATTGCAAGAGAAGCGCTGCTCACTGTGACCATTAGACGGCTGTTCTTGGCAGCCCGCGATGCTAAATTAATTTCATTAGGTGTGGCATCACTACGAAGCACATTGGTCGTATACATATTTGAGAATCTCCCCTGTAATTAGTCGCCGGCTTGTGCCGTTCTTGATAGGGAGAGTACTGATTCCTGCTTTGCCTGACCTAATTGAAAATATCGATTTTATGAAAAGAAAGTCTCGCTGGGTTACTGGGGAAGACTTCGTATTAAACGACTATATTTTCGCCCGGCCAGTTTTGAACGCTTCCATCGAAACGAAATATTGCAATGCAATCTGTTTATTCCTAGCAATGGATTGAAGAGAACATTTTTCTAATTAATCACTGAGGAATATATCGTCTCAAACGACTAGGCAGGCATACGACTGATTAGCGTCCGGGCCCCAGCCAATCTGCAGCCTCGCAATTATCTTTCAATGCTCAGAGATCGACTTCCAGGACAGCCATGTACCGCCCGTTTCTGTTGTTTCCCGGCTCCGCCTTCGGTACGACGGCAACGCCACAGGGCATGACCGCCCAAACGCTGCTGGAAGTGGTGGCCAACACCATGCCGCAGTTCGATCCCGGTTCACTCAAACCGGAGGGCTACAATGACGTTACTGCCTACATCCTACGACAGAACGGCTATCCCGCTGGCGTGATGGCATTGGCGTCCGGCGCGACGCGTCTGAAAGTTGCCAAGATCGCGAATTAACTAGGACCCGCCATAGCAAGAACGATCCCCAAAATGGCCTTTCAGGAGACTACCATGAAAAAAAGAGCGACTGCGCTACTGACGGCCGTGTGCCTGGGCCTTTGCGGCAACGCCCTTGGACAGACACCCGCGCCGGTAGGCAGTGCCGGCGAGGCTGCCAACCCGATCGGCGGGAGGCCCACTGCCGCGACCAATGGGGTTAGTGCCACCACCCTATACGCGGGATTACCAGATCCGGGCTCGTTCCAGATGCAGCCCGTCACACAGAAGGTCGATGTTAGTGACCAAATGATGCTGGATTCCGACCACTCGGAAGACTGGATCCTCCATGGCCGCACTTATGACAATCAGCGCTTCTCGCCCTTCACCGACTTCAACAAGTCGAATGTCCGGCAATTGAGGCCTACCGCCTTCATCCAGACCGGCATCACCAAGACCACCGAGATGACACCAATCGAAGTGGATGGCGTACTTTATCTGGAGACAGGCGACAATAACATCCAAGCCTATAATGCCATCACAGGCAAAGAGATTTGGACCTATTCGCCCAAGCTGGGCTATTCCAATCTTTGCTGCGGCCAGCAATCACGCGGCGTGGCGGTGGCCTATGGGAAGGTCTATGCCGCGCAGCTCGATGGCCATGTCGTGGCGCTGGATGCGCGCACTGGCAAGACAGTGTGGAAGACCGATCAGGCCGACGCCCTGCCCCAGCCCACCTATTTCTATTCTTTCACCATGGCACCTATCGCTTATAACGGCCTGATCCTAGTGGGTAATGCAGGTGCGGAATGGCCCACGCGCGGCTTTCTTGAAGCGCTCGATGCCAACACCGGCAAACTAGTGTGGCGATTCAGCACGACGGCCGCACCCGACCAGCCCGGCGGCAAGAGCTGGAGCGGCGACAGCTGGAAATATGGTGGGGGTTCGGTATGGAACGCCCCAGCAATCGAC
>CAISDR010000188.1 GCA_903884125.1 uncultured bacterium | reverse complement strand
TCGGGCGAAAACAGCTCGGTACCCGACAGCCGCGATAAAAACTGGCGCAGGGTTTCGATATTCGCGCAGAAAACCGTGCCGATTATCAGACCCAGCAAGGTGCCGGACACCCCGATCGATGCCCCGGCAATCAGGAATATCCGCATGACAGCGCCGCGTGTCGCCCCCATTGTCCTCAGGATCGCAATATCCCGCCCCTTGTCCTTGACCAGCATGATCAGACCCGAAATGATGTTAAGCGCGGCCACCAGGATGATCAAAGTCAGGATCAGGAACATCACATTACGTTCAACCTGCAGGGCAGAAAATATCTGCAAGTTCCTCTGTCGCCAGTCAAAAATGCGGTAGTTTATGCCTACTGCCGACTGGATCGCCGGTAGATACTGATCAATCCTGTCGGGGTCGAGAACGGAAAGCTCGATGCCATAGGCAACAGGCCCTGCCTTGAAATAGGCCTGGGCTGCTTCAAGCGGCAGATAGACGAACGAGGCGTCATAGTCGCTGACCCCAACCTCGACAATCGCCACGATTTCAAAGGCAACGACCCGTGGCGTCGTACCAAACGGGGTCTGAGCGCCCCCCTTGGCACTGATCAGGGTGATCCGGTCGCCCACAGACAGCGACAGGGATGACGCCAGCCGCTTGCCGATTACGGCCACATCGGTTCCGTGAAATTCGGCTAGGTCACCGCTTTTAACGCCATTAGCAATATAGGGAAGATTGGCAAAATCCCCCTGACGAAAAGCCCGGATCTGAACCCCAAATCCCGGCTGGCCATTTGCGGTGGCAAAAGCCACCCCCTCGATCAGGGGCATGGCACGGATTACCCCCGGCACATGCAAGACCCGCTCGGTCAAGGTCGCATAATCCTCCATGGCCCGTTCGATGGGCAGGATCGTGGCATGGCCATTCAGCCCAAGAATGCGGCCCAGCAATTCGATGCGAAAGCCGTTCATGACCGCCATGACGATGATCAGGGTCGCAACCCCAAGCGCAATCCCGACCAGCGAGAACCCGGCAATGACGGACACAAAACCTTCGGTCCGGCGGGCGCGCAGATACCGGCCAGCCAACTGCCATTCAAACCCGGCAAAGGGTCTGGTGCCCTGTTGGATGTCAGACCGGTTCACCATCAGGTCAATCGTTCAACAATGGAATCTGCTGACAGTTCAATGCGTTCATCTGTTTTTCGACATTTCAACTCGAACTTGCCTGCGGCTACACCCTTTGGACCGACCAGCACCTGCCAGGGGATACCGATCAGGTCCATGGCGGCGAATTTGGCACCCGGACGGTCTTGCGTGTCGTCGTAGAGCACTTCTACCCCAGCCTTGGTCAGGCGGGCATAAAGGTCCTCGCAGGCGCTATCACATGTGCTGTCACCTGATTTGAGATTGATCAGCCCTACCTTGAAGGGGGCAACTGCCTCTGGCCAGATAATGCCGCGCTCGTCATGGCTGGCCTCGATAATGGCCCCGACCAGCCGGGATACGCCAATGCCATAGGACCCCATTTCAGCCGCCACCAGCGCTCCGTCAGGGCCTGTTACCCGTGCACCCATGGGTTCGGAGTATTTTGTACCAAAGTTAAAGATATGCCCGACTTCGATCCCGCGCGCGGAAACTTGTTGATCCACAGGGACTTGTGCATTGAACCGGTCAGCATCATGCTTTTCATCGGTAGCGGCATAAGGACCGGTCCACTGGTCAACAATGGGTTGCAGATTGCCGTCGAAATCAACGTCCATAGCCAGCGGATCAAGGTCAAGCAGCGCCTTGTCACAGAACACCTGGCTTTCGCCGGTTTCTGCCAGAATGATGAACTCATGGCTCATATCTCCGCCAATGGGGCCAGTATCCGCCGCCATCGGCACAGCTTTCAGGCCCAGCCGCGCAAATATCCTAAGGTAAGCTACGAACATTTTATTGTAAGATGCTCTGGAACCTTCACTATCTATGTCGAAACTATATGCGTCCTTCATCAGGAACTCGCGTCCGCGCATGACTCCGAAACGGGGGCGGATTTCATCCCGGAACTTCCATTGGATATGATAAAGAATCTTTGGTAAATCCTTGTAGGACTTGACAGTCTGCCGGAATATGTCGGTCACTAGCTCTTCATTGGTGGGGCCGTATAACAGGTCGCGTTCATGCCGGTCACGAATGCGCAGCATCTCTTTGCCGTAATCATCATAGCGACCGCTTTCGCGCCACAGGTCTGCGGACTGCAAAGTGGGCATCAGTAATTCAATGGCACCAGCCGCCACCTGTTCCTGATGAACGATTTCCTGTATCCGGCGCAGCACCTTTTGACCCAGCGGCAGCCAGGAATAAATGCCCGCACTGGCCTGACGCACCATCCCTGCCCGCAACATCAGCCGGTGGGAAGCGATCTGGGCCTCTTTGGGGTCATCGCGAAGAACGGGAATGAAATATCGGCTAAGGCGCATGGGGGAATCCGGTGCAATTGGTTCTGGTGTTTTAGGCGGTGGCCGCCCCAATTGGCAATCACCCATTGCAACAGGCAAATGATGCCCCGCAGTAATGGCGTGATAATTGTTTCATATTAACTATTTCTTGCGTGACAAATTGTTACATACCCGATAGTTTTTGCGCCTGGCCTGAATAACAAAAAAAAGGGGCCACAAGGGGGAAAACCCTCGCAGCCCAAGTTTAGGGAGGAAACGCCATCAAGTGCTTGGTGGACCATAACCACCAACGATCCAAATGATGGCTATAATAATAATAATTGGCAAGGCTCGGAGACGAGTTCTTGCCGATTTTTTTTGCAAAACCCCCAACAAAATTAGTGTTCGTATAATTTATAGGCTAGTGCTCAGAAAATATGCCTAAATAATAGGCTAAATTTTGGGCATTTTAACGACTCAGTGGATTATTTAGCCAATCCCAACAGGGTATTTGTCCATCGGTCCATGTCGATCCATTGATATTCGATGGTGGCATAGACAAGCAGCCAAAGCGGAATCGAGATGGCTGTGGTTATCAGTGAGATTCGACCGAGGTGGACCCGGGCGGGTGCCCCCGGCTCTGATCCGGGAACAACGCTGCCCGATTCACGCTGGGTTCTAATGCCAAAGGGCAGGACCGCGAAAATGGTCGTCCACCAGATCGTAATGAATATGCCGGCACCGAGAATTGAGAACACCGGTTAGACCTGTTCGATCTCGACAAGGGTGCCGACAAAATCCTTGGGGCTTAAAAAAAGCACCGGCTTGCCATGGGCACCGATCTTTGGTTCGCCATCGCCAAGAACGGTTGCCCCCTTGGCCCGCAGGTGGTCGCGGGCTTCAATAATATTTTCAACCTCATAGCAGACATGGTGGATGCCACCTGACGGGTTCTTGGTCAGGAACTTGGCAATTGTTGAGCCTTCGCCCAATGGGTGCAGCAGCTCGATCTTGGTATTGGGCAGTTCAACAAACACCACGGTGACCCCATGGTCCGGTTGGGCCAGCGGCTGTGATACCTTTGCCCCCAACGTGTCGCTGTAAAGTTTTGAAGCCGCGCCAAGGTCGGGCACTGCAATCGCCACGTGATTTAATCGACCGATCATCTCAGGTTCCTTTTATCTTGCCTTTTATCGGGCGGGCTGGACGCTATGTTGGTCAGCTGGAATGGTTCGAGCAATGTAGGGGCTTGTGCCCAGATGGCAAGATGCCTGTTGCATCCCCCGGAGAAAGTGGTGCGGTTGTGGGAAGTGAACTCTACCTTTTGTTTGTCCGGGGATTTGCCCTCAGCGCCGGGCTGATTGTCGCCATCGGGGCGCAAAACGCCTTTGTGCTGCGTCTGGGTCTGCAACAGCGCTTTGTGTTGCCTGCGGTATTGTTCTGCGCAGGGTCGGATGCCGTCCTGATCTTTGCGGGCGGGCTGGGCTTTGGGTCACTGGTTGCAACCTCGCCGATTCTGCTCAAGCTGATTGGCGTGGTCGGCACATTATTTCTGACCGCCTATGGCGCATTTGCTGCCTATCGCGCCGCCAGCCCCGTCTCATTGGAAACCACTGCTGAAAAGGCGCCTGGCTTTGGCACCACCATGGCCATGCTGGCTGCTTTTACCTGGGCAAATCCGCATGTCTATCTGGATACGGTTCTGCTGATTGGCGGCCTTGCCGGTCGCATTCCCCTGCCCGACCGACTGGCCTTTTTAATCGGCGGTGCATGTGCATCGCTATCATGGTTTGTGATGCTGGGGTTCGGCGCCCGTCTGGCGGCGCCCCTATTTGCCAGACCCGCCGCCTGGCGCATGCTGGACGGCATTATCGCGCTTACCATGTGGGTGCTGGCGATTGCCCTGGGCATGGAGATATTCGGCGACGGTGTTGCGGCACTGCAAGGGGGCGGCTGAACCGCCCCCCGGCCTTGATCGCTCTGCTTTCGCACAGCTTGGAACCGGAACCGCTGGATGGCAAAGGTCACCGGTTTTGCCGCCTTTTGGTGGTGATGATGGCTGTAACGGCCATTTTGGGTGTAATTGATTAGGGCGCGTCATCGCAAACCCGACGGCCCAGCACCATTGGCCGGGCCGGTAAAATTACCAAACGCGGGTTGCTATCGAATCGAAAATAGTGTCGCAGGAAATTAGCGGCAGATTCAGCTTGATCGCCGTGGCGCAAATCAATCGATCAAACGGGTCGCGGTGGATCCAGTCCATACGGCTGGCGCTAAGACAGATTTCTGCATCCAGGTCGGCAATTTTGCCGCCCTGGTTTTCAAAGATGTGCACGAGGTCGTTAGCATAGGGGATCATTTCATCCCACTTTCCCAGGCGCAGTTTTTGCCCGATTTCGAAAAAAGAAATGGGGCTTAGATAGACATGATCTGCGTTGTTTATGGCACCTACCGCCCTTAGGGATAATCGCACGTCGCTGGTAAGGGTCCATGCCCAGGCATGGGTGTCCAAAAGCACGGATTTCAAGACCGAGCTTCCCAAAGGGCCAGATCGGATTCAGCCATAGGCTCGGTAAAATCCGGTACTGGCCCGATTAGTTTTCCCTTCATGATACCAATTTGAAATTGACCCTGACG
>CAISDR010000187.1 GCA_903884125.1 uncultured bacterium | reverse complement strand
CCTGCACGGGTTTCCCAATCGCGCACATAGGCATTATCCAAAGTGCGTAACGTCTTGCCGGTGTAACAGCGGGTGATCGTGGTATCCTCATCACGGGCGTCAAGAATAGCCTGTTTATAGACAGCGCCCGCATGCGCCTCGTTCGAGGCGATAAAGCGCGTGCCCATCCATACGCCCTGCGCCCCAAAGGCCAAAGCAGCGGCAAGGCCGCGTCCATCAACAATGGCACCGGCACCGACCACTGGCACTTTTACTGCATCCACAATCTGCGGGATCAGGGCCATGCCCGCAATCCGTCCGGTGTGTCCACCGGCTTCCGTGCCCTGCGCGATCACGCCGTCACAGCCCGCATCCTGTGCCTTTTTGGCGTGCTTGACCGATCCGCAGACGGTGAAGACCAAAATGCCTGCCTTGTGCAGGCGTTCGATCACGGAGATCGGCGCGCCAAGCCCGGCTACAAAGGCTTTCGCCCCTTCATCGATAATAATATCGATGGCTGCTTCCAGCGATCCGGGAACGGCCGCCAACAGGTCGACACCGAATGGCTTGTCTGTCAGTTCACGCACACGCCGCATCTGATTGCGGATTTCTGGTGTCGGTACACCGGCCATGCCCAGACAGCCAAAGCCACCGGCATTCGACACGGCCGCGCAGACTTCGGCATAGGACACACCGCCCATGCCCGCCAGCATGATGGGTTTTTCAACACCCAGTAAATCACAAAGGGGGGTTTTGATGGTCATGATCATCCTTGGTCGCAAATGGATTCATTAAGGGGGAAGAATTTAAAAAATCGCGTAGCCGCCATCGATCACAAACGTATCACCTGAATGAAAGCTGGAGGCATCTGAGGCCAGATAAACGGCAATGCCGCCGAAATCTTTCGGTGTGCCCCACCGGCGGGCCGGAACCCGGCTGATCACTTTCTCGGCGAATGCCGGGTTTTCCTGTGCCTTGGCGGTCATGTCGGTTTCAATCCAGCCCGGCAGGATCGCATTGGCGCGCACGCCATAGCGCGCTAGTTCAACGGCGGTGGCCCGGATCATGGAAATGACCGCGCCCTTGGTTGCTGCATAATGCTGATTTCGTGCCGCCCCTTCGATGGCCGCCAGCGACGCCACACCGACCAGCGACCCGCCACCGGGTCGTGTGCTCATATGCCGGGCCGCTGCCCGCAGGGTAAAGAACACGCCATCCTGATTGACCGCCAAGACATCGCGATAATCCTGGGTCGACATTTCCATCAGGGATTTCGCCCCCCGCCCGATGCCTGCATTGGCAAACACACTGTCCACACGACCCAGCTGTGCCACAGTATCGGCAAATGCCTGATCCACGGCGGCTTCATCCGCCACATTGACCACATTGGTTATAACCCGGCGGCCATGGGCAGATAATTGCCGGGCAGCGGTTTCATTCGCCGTCCTGTTGGTGCCCCAGATCATTACATCGGCGCCAGCCTGGGCCAGCGCGTCGGCCATGCCCAGGCCGATACCGCGGTTGCCACCGGTAACCAGTGCCACCTTGCCCGTCAGATCAAATGGTGAATAGGCCATGTTTCCCCTGTATTTTTTATTATGCAGCCAAATTGCATTGCCCATCATGCCAGAGGCAGGCAGTCGTGCTCAAGGCTTTGCTCGGCGGGCTATGGCCAGATCGATGATACGGCGTGTCTCAGACCAGAGTTCGATTTCGGTCAACTGATCCTGCCGCACCCATCTGGCATCCAGCGCATCATCACCGGCACACAGGCTGCCACCGGTCACTTCAGCGGCAAAATCGACCAGCGTGTAATGACTTTCCACGATCCCGTCCGGCGAACGGAAGATACCATCGACCACATCCAGCAGGCCGGTAAGTCTGACATTGAGGCCGGTTTCTTCAAAAACTTCACGCATGGCTGCCTGTGCCAGCGTCTCCCCCAGCTCCTGGCGGCCACCGGGAATGGACCATTGGCCCGAACGTGGCGGCTTGCCCCGCCGGATCAGGACGACCTGATCATCCGACAATACGACAACACCGACAGCCACCTGTGGGCGGTCGGGTTTTTCGGGCTCTGGCTTCGGGTTCATGCTCGAATATCCGCGATTGTCCGTGTTAGGATCACCCCATGTGTGGACGATATGCCGTTACTTTGCCGCTGGAGGCCATGCGGCAATTATTCCAGTTTGACGGTCAGCCGAATCTGGCCCCGAATCTTGATGTGCGGCCAACCGATCTGGTGCCCGTGATCCGGCATGATGGGCAAAACAGGCGTCAGATCATCACACTTCGATGGGGGTTTGTCCCGCGCTTTGCCAAATCCATTGACCCAAAACCCCTGATCAATGCGCGGGCCGAAACTGCCCGCGACAAGCCAAGTTTTTCCGAGGCCATGCGATCACGGCGTTGTCTGGTGCCGATGGATTTTTATTATGAATGGCAGACTGACCCCACATCGCCAAAGCCCGTAAAAAAACCCTTTGCCATCGGGCGCGCCGATGGTGCGATGATGGCTGCCGCCGGACTATGGGAAGTCTGGCGCACAGCTGATGGACAGATACTTGAATCGATGGCGATTTTGACCCGCGCGCCCGATCCGGAAATTGCCGACATTCACGACCGCATGCCGATTGAAATTGAAAGCGGCGATATTGAGGCCTGGCTTGATCCGGATACCGATCACAGCCGCATCGATACCATGCTGATCAAGCCTTGCCCGGTGCGGACGGCCCGACCGCAGCAGTCGACGGCCAGACCGAAACCGGCACCCGGTCAGGGCGATCTTTTCTCGCCATAGCTGACGGCCAGACCTTCGGTCGCATCCTGCTGCACGCCATATTGGGGAAAGGGATAGCGCAGGCCATTGCCGCTTAATGCGCGCATACCCGCCAGCGCCTTGGCCAGATATTCGCACGGTGCCGCCATCAGCATTTCATCATCCAGCACGCCGCCATAACGACGTTCCGCATAACAGGGAATGGACAGCGACGGGCTGCGGGTGGACAGCGCCCGGCCCCAGGAATCCGCACACGCGCTTTCACCAACCACGGACCAGTCAAACTGCTTGTAGCCTGACCATTGCAGACCATTGATGAAATACATCATGGCGCCGGGTGTCGCATAAAACAGCGCAATATCGGGCGGATCAAGGCGTCGGGCAGCTAGTGGGGATACCACCAGCGCCTGAAAATGTCCGTCATCAACGCAGTGCATGGCAGCCTGATGCGCGCTGGCGTCAGCAACATTTTCATACCACACACCGGCCATATGTTCGCCCGTGCGCCATTTCGGTGTCTTGGCCGCACCCAGTCCCACCACTGCGCGGCATTGATCAGTTGCCAGATCATCTGATGTGACACCAACCGTCCAGCCCAGACGTGCCGCCTGACCCACAATCTGATCGAGGGTATGAACACCCCTGGGACGGCGCAGACCCTTGATGCCATCAAGTGCCGATATGTCTGCAAACAGTTTCATGCCAAACGGGATTGACCGCAGCTTCAGCGTTGATTCCAGATCGCGCGATAATTGGGCCAGATCCAGATCCATGATTTCCCCCGAAGATTATTATTTCTATGCCTAGTGCGCTTCATCCCATGAATGGCCCGCACGCGCATCAACGGTCAACGGCACCGATATCTGTATCGCCGGTTCACAGGCCCGCGACATGACCTCGGACACCAGTTTCAGTGTGGCATTGATTTCATCGTCCGGGGTTTCAAAGATCAGTTCGTCATGTACCTGTAACAGCATGCGTGCCTTAAGGCCTGCATCACGCAGGGCTGGCACAACCCGCACCATGGCACGCCGGATCACGTCGGCAGCGGACCCTTGAATCGGGGCGTTGATTGCTGCGCGTTCCATGAAACCGCGCGTTGCCGGATTTTTGTCATTGATCGCCGGCATGTGAATCTTGCGCCCGAAAATCGTCTCAACGCGCCCCCATTTGCGGGCGAATTCGCGGGTTTCTTCCATATAGGCGCGGATACCGGGAAAGCGCTGGAAATAGGTTTCGATATAACTGCGCGCTTCAGCTTGCGGGATTGAAAGCTGTGCTGCCAGTCCAAAGGCTGAAATGCCGTAAATGATGCCGAAATTAATGGCCTTGGCACGACGTCTGACCGATGGATCCATCCCGTCGACCGGCACGCCGAACATTTCGGATGCGGTCATGGCGTGAATATCCAGCCCTTTGGCAAAGGCCTGTTTCAGCGCATCTATCCCGGCGATATGCGCCAGAAGGCGCAGCTCAATCTGGGAATAGTCCGCACTGATCAGCTGATGGCCGGGCGGTGCGATAAAGGCCTGACGGATCTTGCGCCCTTCTTCGGTACGCACGGGAATATTCTGCAGATTGGGATCGGATGATGCCAGTCTGCCGGTCGATGTTGCGCCCATCGCATAGGATGTATGAACCCGGCCGGTCCGGGGGTGGATATATCCGGGCAGGGCATCGGTATAGGTGCCTTTGAGCTTGGCCAGTTGCCGCCAGTCCAATAACCGCGCAGGCAGGTCGTGCCCCTGTGCTGCCAGCTCTTCCAGAACTTCGGCATCAGTTGACCATGCACCGGTCTTTGTCTTGCGACCACCGGGCAGGCTTAATTGTTCAAACAATATTTCGCCAAGCTGTTTGGGACTGCCAAGATTGAATGGCGCGCCTGCCAGCGCGTGGGCTTCGTCCTCAAGGGTTTTCATCCGCGCGGCAAATTCATGGGACAGACGCGCGAGAACCTGCCGGTCGACCAGAATGCCTTCGGCTTCCATGGCGACAAGCACCGGCACCAGTGGTCGTTCCAGCGTTTCATAAACCGTTGCGACTTTTTCGGCAGCAAGGCGGGGTTTTAAAATACCATGCAGACGGAATGTGACATCGGCATCTTCGGCGGCATAGGCGGTTGCCTTGTCCAGGGCGACCGCGTCAAAGGTAACCTGTGCCTTGCCGCTGCCGGTGACATCCTTGAAGGCAATCGTGGTGTGGTTGAGATGGCGTGTGGCCAGCGCATCCATGCCGTGGCCACGTCCATCACCATGACCAACCCCATTATCCAGAACATAAGACATCAGCATCGTGTCATCGATGGGGCCCACGGCAATGCCCAGTTGATGGAACACCATCATGTCATATTTGATATTCTGCCCGATCTTCAGAACCGACGGGTCTTCCAGTATCGGCTTCAATCGGGCAAGGGCGGTCGCCATCGGAATTTGAACCGGTGCTGATCCCGCACCATCAAAGTCAAAGCTGCCGCCGCCCGTGCGATGGCCCAGAGGTAGATAACAGGCGTCATTGACCCCCAGCGCCAGTGATACGCCCACCAGCTCAGCCTGAGTCGCATCCAGCGACGTTGTTTCACAATCAAAGGCCACCAGCCCCTGATCAAAACAGCGGGCAATCCACTGATCCAGCACCGCCTGATCCTGAATGCAGACATACCGGCTGTGATCAATCACACCATCAAGTCCGGGTGCGACTGCGCCGACACTGCCTTTGACCGATGGGTCTTTCGTGGCGACACGGGGGGCCCTTGGCGTGTCGGCAGCAACGGGTGCCTCAACGCCATAATCCGCCGCCACACGACGCGACAGGGTTTTGAATGTCATGGCATCCAGAAACTGCAGCAGCTTGTCGGCATCCGGCAGATGCACTTTGAGATCGTCAATCGGCAAGGGCAGGTCGGCGTCTTCTTTCAGCCGCACCAGCTCGCGCGAGATACGGGCAAGCTCAGCATTGGCCAGAAGACTTTCGCGTCTCTTGGGCTGTTTGATTTCGCCAGCCCGTGCCAGCAGCGTATCAAGATCACCATAGGCAAGGATCAGTTCAGCCGCCGTTTTGATGCCGATGCCCGGCACACCCGGCACATTATCAGTGGAATCCCCGGCCAGCGATTGCACATCGACCACCTTGTCCGGGGGTACACCGAATTTTTCCATCACTTCCGCCGGACCGATGCGGCGGTTTTTCATTGGATCCAGCATGTCGATGCCCGGTGCGATCAGCTGCATCAGATCCTTGTCCGATGACACAATGGTCACGGTAAATCCGGCCCGCACCGCGGCTCGCGCATAAGAAGCAATCAGGTCGTCAGCCTCAAGCCCGGCCATTTCAATCGGCAGCAGATCAAAAGCCCGCACCGCATCGCGGATCAGCGCGAATTGTGGTTTTAAGTCTTCGGGCGCTTCGGGCCGGTGGGCTTTGTAATCGGGATAAATATCCGAGCGGAAGGTCTTGCGCGCCGTATCAAAGACCACGCCCAGATGCGAAGGTCCATCAGGGGCACGAACATCCTGAACCAGCTTGTACAGCATGTTGCAAAAGCCCGAGACAGCCCCCACGGGCATACCGTCGCTGGCCCGGGTCAGGGGTGGCAGGGCATGATAAGCACGAAAGATATAGCCCGAGGCATCAATCAGAAAGATATGCCCGGTCTTTGGTTCCAATCCCGGATTGTCCAAAGGTGCCTTGGTTGATGACCCCAAGGTCAATGACTATGGGGCTGGGCCCCGGCTTTAAGGACAAAAAGCCTGTCACAATAGGGGCATTCCACCCGCCCGGCTTCGCCCAGATTCAAATACACCCGCGGATGGCCCAAGGCCCCGCCATCCCCATCACAGGGTACACGGTGCTGGTCGGTTTCAATGGTCTCAGGTGCTTGAAGGGTCATGAGCTATTTTCTATCAAGCCCCAGACCCACTGACAAGACCGTGGATATGGGGGCAAGGACGACAGCATCGGGCACCATTCATTGGACCGGAAGCACCCGGCAAACGGGCAACCATTGTCTTGGGCGCGTTGTTCCGGTATAGAACCCAGCCTTGGGTTTCACGGTTTGACCGCAACCTGATGGCATCAGGCACTCGTAGCTCAGCTGGATAGAGCGTTGCCCTCCGAAGGCAAAGGTCACAGGTTCGAATCCTGTCGAGTGCGCCAGCCTGCCCGATTATTCCGAAAATCCTGATCCTGCAATTTATTCGGCGGCGTAACGCAAATGGCAAAAGTCGCGGTACTGATTCCGTTTTTTAAGCATCAGGACAGGCTGGATCGCTGCCTGAACTGCCTTAAAGCCCAGACATTTTCCAATTTTGATGTCTTCATCAGGGATAACAGCGACGACAACATCTATTACACAGCGGCGATAAACGAGGGATTTGAGAAATATAGCGCTGACGCCGAAGTGAAAATGTTTCTGGTGCTGAATCAGGATGCCTATCTGGCACCCGATGCCCTTCAAATCCTTGTCGAATACCTGGAATCAAACCCGGATTGTGCGATTGCCTGTCCGATACAGTGCGGACCCACAAGAGCTGAAGTGGCCTGGGGCGGCGGGCTGGAAGCATTTCCATCCGGCCAGCACAGGCAGGGCCTGGCGGTGGATTTTACGGAACCATCCGAGACATATTGGGCCAATGGCGCCGCAATGCTGATCCGGGCAAGTGTTGTTCGCGAAGTCGGCTATTTTGACCGGAATCTGAGATTCATCGGTTCCGACGCTGATTTTTCATTCAGCGCACGCGCACGCGGCTGGCGCATCATGGTCGTTCCAGACGCCGTTGTCGAACACTTCGCCGACGCATCGGGCGACGCGGCATCAGGCGAAATCGCGAAGATCAAGAACGAGGACATGATCTATTTTGCAAAGAAATGGATCACCGGCGACATATACAAAGCCCTTTCAGTCGAAGGACCAAAGCTTTCAAATCTGTCGGTAAAATTTACCCTGGACCAACTAAAGGGTGGATTGGCCGATATCGAAAAAATGCTTCGGAAAAGCTGAGGTCGGCACAAAGCCTTAAATAGGAATATCGCTCTTGTGTGACCGGCAGAATTCATCCAGTTATGGGTGCAGAAATTTCCACTTTTTATTTCATCGAATATATAAGCCAATTTCATAAATTCAAAACATGCATTTTGAATACTTTTACGTAAAAATACGTAGGTCCTTTGTGGGTTCTTGTTATTTTGGGACGTTATGTCTTAATTGATCCGCATCAAAGAACCGCACACGCAAAGGCTGATAATCAGCTAAAAATTCGTTTGTTTGATTTTAACATGCCGTATGCCGAACGAACGCCAAAGGGGGAGCCAGATGGCCGACAGACCGAAACCTACCGGGCGGGAAGTAACTTTTGGAGATGACGAAATCATCGTTTCCAAAACTGATCTGCGTGGCCGGATCACCTATGTAAATGACGTATTCATGAAAATTGCCGGATACAACGAGGCCGAACTTTTGGGTCAGCCCCATTCGATCATTCGCCACCCGGATATGCCGCGTTGTGTTTTCAAACTGCTCTGGGACACGATTCAGGCCAAGCAGGAAATTTTCGCCTATGTCCTTAACATGACCGCAAAGGGTGATGGTTATTGGGTACTGGCACATGTCACACCGTCATACAACGATGCGGGCGAAATCATCAGTTATCACTCTAACCGCCGCAAACCATCGGGTACGGCTGTTGAAAAGGCTCGCGGTCTTTATCGGGATCTGCTGGCAATCGAAAAATCCCCGGACAGCCGCAAGGACGGCATGACGGCCGCCGTGGATAAGCTGTTCGAAATTCTGGCGCAGAAAGGGGTCAGCTATGACGAATTTGTTCTCTCGCTTTGACGCGGTGATCATAAAGGCCCTTTCCCTTGCAGCATTACTGGCAACCACGATTGCCATGGGACTTGGGGCCACACAGACGATCCTGTGGACGGGCATGCTGGTATCCCTTGGATTCGGGGGACTGGCGTTACTTGGTTCGGTTCGGTCCCAACAATCGGTGCGTGCTGCTATCGCGGCAATTGATGCAGCAACCGGTGCTAGTACCCGCTCCGCCTCGCTTGATGGCTGCATCCGGCAGCTTGAGGCAAAAACAAAGAGTGAAAATATCTGGCTTGGCCGGGGTCGGGAAGTTTGCCTGGCGATAGCACGCGGTGATTTTGAAGCCCGGCTGATTTCAATTGAACCCAAAGGGCCATTGGGCGATTTGTTGCAGTCGATCAACAATATGATTGATGTCACTGATGCATTTGTACGCGAATCTGGCGCTGCAATGGAATATGTCAGTCGCGGAAAATATTTCCGGCGCGTTTTGCCAACAGGCCTGCTTGGATCTTTCCGGCGACAGTCCGGGGTGATCAATAGTGCCACGATGGCAATTGATGAAAAAACCCGTGCATTCGCCCGTATTACCGATGAATTCGAACGTTCGCTGCTGGCATCAATTGCGATAGTATCATCAGCCGCAACTGAACTTCAGTCCACATCTGAAAGTCTGATTGCCGTCTCAAACGCGACTATGGATATGACCACGGCCGTTGCTGCCGCAACCGAAGAGGCCTCGGTCAGCGTGCAGACGGTTGCTTCTGCATCCGAAGAACTGTCCGCATCCATTGGTGACATTGAACAGCGCGTGTCGCGTGCATCGCACATGACCAGCGAGGCAACACAAAATGCATTGACGGCTGGGGCACAAATTCGCCGACTTGACGAAGCCGCACAGGAAATCGGTGTGGTCCTGAAACTGATTGCGGATATTTCGTCCAAAACAAATCTGCTGGCATTGAATGCCACAATCGAAGCCGCCCGAGCGGGTGATGCGGGTAAGGGGTTTGCGGTTGTGGCCAATGAGGTCAAATCGCTGGCCAGTCAGACATCCAACGCCACGGACCAGATCCGCCAGCGCATTGTATCGATCCAGGCTGAAACTGCCGATGCCGTTGGCGGTGTTGAAAGCATTTCACGTACCATGAGCGAGGTGAACGAGCTGTCTTCGGAAATAAGCTCGGCCATGGATCAGCAGACATCGGCGACCCGCGAGATTGCTGCCAGTGTCTCGCAGGCATCCATGGGTACAGCAGAAGTCGCCCATAATACGACCAAAGTATCCGAATCCGCCCATGAAACCGACCGGTCGGCCCGCGACGTGCTGCTGGCGGCCAATGAACTCGCCCAACAGGCGGTTCAACTGAAAACCCGCGCCGACGATTTCCTGCGGGCGGCACGCAGCGTCTGATTGGCCGGATCCGGATGTTGGGTGCTTGACGCAGGCCCGTTCCAAAGGCGATCTTGGCGGCCGAAACAAGGTTCATCGGCCAACGTAAAAACGGGACTATCGCTTTGGGCGCTCAGGATAATAAGTCGACGTCGGATCACGTTATCATAAGGCTGGGGACGCGGGGGTCGCCATTGGCGCTTTACCAGGCCAATCTGGTGCGCAGGTTGCTGCTGTCCCATTGGCAATGGCCCGATGCCGCCATCGAAATCGTAATCATAGAAACTTCCGGCGACCGCATTCTGGACCGGCCCCTTTATGATGTCGGTGGCAAGGGTCTGTTTATCAAAGCCATCGAAGAGGCGTTGCTGGACAACCGGGTCGACATTGCCGTCCATTCCATGAAGGACGTTCCCAGTGTTCTTGATGAAGGGCTGGATATCGCTGCGATCCTAGAACGAGAAGATCCGCGCGATGCCCTGATTGCGCCCAATATCAGCGCATTGCTGGATCTGCCGCAAGGTACGGTGTTCGGCACATCATCCCCGCGCAGACGTGCCCAGTTACGCCGTTTAAGGCCGGATCTGATCATTCAGGATCTGCGCGGCAATGTGGACACGCGCCTGTCGAAAGTGCGCGACGGTGTGGTTCAGGCCACGATTCTGGCGGCCGCAGGTCTGAACCGGCTTGGTAAAATATCCGCTGCTGCCTGTCTGGTGCCCATTGAACAGATGCTGCCTGCAGCGGCCCAGGGTGCCATCGGCGTTGAAATCCGCGCCGATGATGACCGGGCACGCAGCTGGCTTGCCCCGATCAATCACACCGCTTCAGCAATCGCCGCACATGCCGAACGTGCGGTGCTTGCAGCTTTGGGTGGATCGTGTGTGACGCCGGTTGCCGCCCATGCCACGATCCAGGGCGATCAGCTTAAGATTTCAGCCATGTTATCAAGTCTGGATGGGATGGAAATAACTGAGGCAAATGATACAGGCAGCGTGAATGATTTCCTGCGTATTGGACGCGAGGTTGGCGAACGTCTGGGCCGCAATGCACCAGCCGGATCGTTGTCGTGAACTTATCGCCGTTAGCCCGGAACTGGTGATGTGCGACCGAAAACGGCAATTTCAATAATTGTCATCAGGGTCGCTTCGCGTTCGGCCAATGTTGTGGCCTCTAGCAGCGCCTGCTTTTCGCGCGGATCAAATGGGCAGATCATGCCCAGCCAGTTGACCAGTGCATCCGTTGCCAGACTTTGCGCCACCGACCAGTCCGCCACCTTATGCAAACTCAGATATTTGCGCAGGGCCTGTAACAGGCGCGTGCGGTTTGTTGGCAGGGATGGTGCCTGCTGTTCACCGCCAAGATCATGGGCAAATGTGCGGTAATCAACACGCGCCTGACGGTATGACGAGGCAACCGGCAATTCATGGGTCAGCTTGAAACGGCAGATGCCGGTCAGAACGATAAAATAGCGACCCGCTTCCATTTCATTGAATGAAGTGATCCGCCCCATACATCCGACCGTACAAAGTCTTGGCGTGCGTTCAGATGCCGCCTCTGGCTCGGGCTGAATCACACCGATCATTTTGTGCCAGGCCAGCGCGTCATTCATGAGTTCGATATAACGCGGTTCGTGAATGACAACAGGAAGCCGCTCAGCCGGGAGCAACAGCGACCCGAGCTGGGGAAGGAGCGGAATGGTTTCCGGCAAATCGGCCACCGTCCCCGGTGGAATCCGAATGTGCATTTCATATCCCCTGTCAGGCAGGTGAAAAATTTAGAGGCCGTTGCAATCTGGCTTTGATATGCGACCTCCCAGGACAATTGCGCATTTCAAACCTGTACGGCGAAATCCGCACAGATATAATTCAGGCCGCCCGGCTTAGCTGCATGCTGGCCCACACTTCAGACAGTGCCTGCACCAGTGCATCAATATCAGCGGCTGTATGCAATGGCGAAGGCGTGATCCGTAACCGCTCGGTGCCCCTTGGCACGGTCGGATAATTGATCGGTTGAATGTAGATTCCATAATGTTCCAGCAGCACATCAGTGATGCGCTTGCAGTGAATGGGATCACCCACCATCACCGGCACAATATGGCTGGGATTGTTCATATGCGGAATACCCGCCCGGTCCAGACCCTTGCGGACACTGGCAACCACCTGCTGGTGGCGGCGGCGCTCTTCGGAAGATTCCTTGAGATGACGGATACTGGCAGCTGCACCCGCGGCAACTGCGGGCGGCAAGGCGGTGGTAAAGATAAAGCCCGAAGCAAACGAGCGGATGAAATCCACCATTGCCGACGATCCGGCAATATAGCCGCCCATGGTGCCAAATGCCTTGGCCAGCGTGCCTTCAATTACAGTCAGGCGATGGGACAATCCCTGCGCTTCAGCGATGCCGCCACCGCGTGGCCCATACATGCCAACCGCGTGAACTTCATCCAGATAGGTCATGGCACCATGGGCATCGGCCACATCACAGATTTCCTTGATCGGCGATACGTCGCCATCCATGGAATAGACCGATTCAAACGCCACCAGCTTGGGCGTTGATTTCGGCAATGCCGCAAGTTTGCGGTTCAGGTCTTCGGCATCATTATGCTTGAACAACAGTTTCTCAGCACGTGAATGACGCACACCTTCAATCATCGAAGCATGATTGCTTTCATCCGATAACACTACACAGCCGCGCACTTTTGACGCCAGCGTGGCAAGGGTTGCCCAATTCGACACATAGCCCGACGTGAACAGCAGGGCGGATTCCTTGCCGTGCAGGTCCGCAAGTTCGCGTTCCAGCAGGACATGTTCGTGATTGGTGCCGGATATATTGCGTGTGCCACCCGCACCCGCACCGCAACGGTCGATGGCGTCATGCATCGCCGCAATGATTTTGGGATGCTGGCCCATGCCCAGATAATCGTTGGAACACCAGACGGTCACCTTGCGCGTACCATCCTTGCAATGCTGGGTCGCATTGGGGAAATCGCCAGCGCGGCGTTCAAGGTCGGCAAAAACACGATAGTTCCCTTCACGGCGAAGGTTATCCAGTTCTGACTTGAAATACGCCTCGTAGTCCATGTTGCGATCCTTTTCGCTTTTATCCGAGCCTGTACCTTTACACCGACGCAGCCACGCAGGCATCAAATGCCGAGCGCAGCCCAATTTCATCAACACCGCGGCCGATTGCCAGGACCCGCGGTTCCTCGTTCAGCATGCGCGGCGCAAACGCCGTCACTGAAGACCGCCCACCGGCCACATCAAATCGCACCCAACCATTGCCGGAACGAGCAATTCCCTTGATCCGTTCAACCTGACCAAAGGCGCCATCAACCACACCGTCGAGAATGGCATGCAAGCCGTCGGGATCGCAATTGCCGACCAGATCAGACGACCATGACATCAGGCCCGAGCCCGCATCATGACCCGATGACCGATGGTGTTCGGCCCGATCAAGGGCCGCCGGTGACAGGCCTGTACAGGCGCGAAGACTGCGGGCGCATACATTGCCATAGGTGGTCTGGATCATGTCCGCATTCGGGTTGAACGCGCGCAGGCTGGATTCAATAGTGCGTAACTGCCCGGTTGTGACCAGATCCGTCTTGTTGATGACAAGAACCGACCCCAGGCGGATCTGGGCTTCGAAGTGATCCGGCATCCGTGCGTAATCAGCCAGAAAACGGGCGGCATCAATAAGTGAATATACCCGCGTGCTGGCGATCATCGGCGCAATATCCGGGCGCGCCAGCACCCGCAGCAATCCCACCACATCAGCCACACCGCTGGGTTCAATCAACACGCGGGCGGGATTGTACAGACGGGTCAGGGACAGTAACTGGCGACCAAGATCATTGGCCAGCGAACAGCAGATACAGCCATTGGCGAGCTCGATGATATTTGCGCCCCGCCCGTTGAGGAGCGATCCGTCCAGACCAAGGGTACTGAAATCATTGACCAGAACAATCGTGCGACCGTCGGTTTCATCTTCCGCCAGAAGCCGGTTGATAAGCGTGGTCTTGCCGGCACCCAGATAGCCAACCGCAATTTCAACACTGAATTTCGGATGCCGCTTGCGCGCACCAAGGCCCCAGTTCCACAAAAAGGCTGTAGGCAATGGCAATACCAGGAACCAGTGTTCGAGGATTGCCAGCACCATGATGGTTGCCAGCAATACATAGCCAAGCGAATCGGCATCGGCGACAGCCGGATCAAATCCTGCCCTGATCAGCTGGGCTGCAATCAGGGTTGATACTGAAACCGATACCGGAAAGAAAAGATTCATCGGGCGCTTGCGCAGAAAACTGCGAATGAAAGTCAGATGCTCCGGTAGGAATTCTTCGCTGAGATTTGGAACACCCAAAAGCACATTCACCTTGGCGCTCTGATGCATCCACCATAACACCACATAGGTCCAGAGCCCGAAAAGATTGGATCCCTGATAGCTCAGCGCAAATATGGCCGCCCCGAACAGAATAATTGCCAGCTCGTGATAGAGACTGGTTTCGATGGCATGACCCAGATGCTTCCAGCCGCTGCAGTCAGGAGCACAGGCCGGACGCCGGAGTCCGGTGACAAAGCCTGTATAAAAACTGATTTCGATCCAGGCCCAGGCCAGCAACGCCGAGGTGAAGGCCAGAAAAACCCCGAATGGGGTTGGATCAGTTGCACTGACCGCAATGCCGTAAAAGGCACCGGCTGCCACGACACTGGAACCACCCATTGTCCATTTGAACGTATGGTTTGGCAGATTATCCAGATAGATCACTGCCCCGGTGGAAAACCACCAGACAAAAACAGCGAAACATATGGATAGGACCACCAGTGACATCAGGGTTTCCTTACGCCGGGTTGTTCAGGACTACCAGGCCGGGGCCATGCGCACATCTGCAGGGGCGACATTGCGGCGTGCAGGTAACAGGTAAAGGTTCAGGATGGTCAGGCCAGCCGAAGCCAGCGCCAGGGTTTTGCGGGTCCGCCAGAACATTCCCTTGTTCTCCTGAATCTGCGTGATCCGGACATCGGTTAAACGCAGACGTTCCAGCAATTGGGCAAAACGGGGATTGTCCAGATCCAGTATCACTGGGAATATCTGCTTGCAGATTTCCGAGGTGATATGAAAGACCTGATGACCGAACTGTGTTGGGTCAATGCCAAGACCATGATAGAAGCCGGGACGTTTATGGTCACGCACATACATGGTCGCAAAAACCGCCAGTTGGAAAAAGCGGATCCAGTAACGGTTTATGCCGCTCAGCAGCCATGGGTTCGACCGCATCAGCAAGGCAAATGCCTCGCCATGACGGAATTCGTCATTACACCAGTTTTCAAAATAATTGAAAATCGGATGGAACCGGTATTGTGGATTGCGCTCCAGATGCCGGAAGATCGTGATGTAGCGCGCATACCCGATTTTTTCCGACAGATAGGTTGCATAGAAGATAAATTTCGGGCTGAAGAAAGTATATTTTTTGGCCTTGGTCAGAAAGCTCAGATCAACGCCCATGCCGAAATCTTTTAAGGTCTCATTGATGAAACCGGCATGGCGGGCCTCGTCGCGGGCCATGTAGCCGAAAAGCAGTTTCATATCTTCGCTTTTCACACGCTTTTTTATTTCCGCATACAGGATGCACCCGGAAAATT
>CAISDR010000186.1 GCA_903884125.1 uncultured bacterium | reverse complement strand
CCCCCGCCTGGCGGGTTCAATGCTTACCATTATTCTGCTTGGATTATTGATGGGCCTGCCGCTGCTGGCGCTGGTGATCGATCCTGTACATCCATTTGGTTTTGACGCGCCCCATTGGCCACCCGGCATCCAGCATCGGCTCTATATCTGGCATTTTACAGCCGAGCGAATTACCGAACGGCCCTGGGCCGGTTGGGGGCTGGAATCAGCGCGCGCCATTCCCGGCGGTGAAACCATTGTGCGTATTTTCAAGGACGGTATGCCGATCACCGACGATGCCGTGATGCTGCCGCTGCATCCTCATAATGTGCTGCTTCAGATCTGGCTTGAAGGCGGTACAATCGGCGCGATGCTGGCAGGTGCGGGCATTCTGGGGCTTGGTCCGCTGCTGGCGCGGTTACGCGCTGATCGAAAACTTTATGCCGCAAGTATTGCATCGACCTGTGCGATCGCGACACTGGCTCTGACCAGTGTCGGCCTATGGCAGGAATGGTTTTTGGCTCTCATCGCGCTGACCTTTGCGTTTGCTGTAATCAGTGCGCGCGCAAAGCTGGGCTAGGTTTCCTGATCTAGTCTGGCCTTCAGATGCGATAACAGGGGATACAGGCCGCCCATCAGTGCGATCACAAATCCCCATGCCCCTTCGCGGTAACCATGATCAAGAAAATAGCATTTGATAAATCGCGAAAAGAACCGGCGGATAGCGGTGCGCAATAAACCAATATCGCCAGATGCGCGCAGATCTGCTGCGCGTTGGGTGGTATAGCGATCCAGCCGCTGGATCATGTCCGACAGATTGCGATCCACATAGTGGATCATCGGTGTGACAAGTCGCCCGCGTGGCCCCAGCAATGTCAGTCGGGGATGGATGCGCTGATCGCCCCAGACTTTCGATCCGCGGGAAAACAGTCTTGGTGCCGCACGAACGCCCCATACCCCTGCCCAGCCATGACGCACCAGAAGCCTGCCCACGTAATTGTCAAACGGGATCAGAAAATGCGCATGGGTCCCATGAGCAGGTGCGTGTGATATGGTTGTGCGAATTTCATCTGCCAGCGCCTGGGGCATGCGTTCATCCGCATCCACCTCTACAATCCATTCGCCTGTGCATGCAGCGATGCCGCTGTTGCGGCGTGGCCCTTCAAGCGGCCATGCGCCCTCGACCAGTGTGGCGCCAAATTGCACTGCGATGTCGCGTGAGGCGTCCGTACAGCGATCCAGCACCACAACCAGTTCGTCGGCAAACATCAGCAACTGCAAACACTCAGCCAGCTGGTGAGCTTCGTTATGGCAGACAACCAGTGCGGACAATTTCTGGCCCGGATGTAACGACGTGGCTGTCATGGCAGCAGGCTTACCATCACATGACCGTTGACCGCGGTATAACCGCAATAGCGATACCGTCTGCCATGCTTTTCACACCATTCCTGAAAGGCCTTGAATTCATGGGCCTGCCAGTTGGGATAGTTCAGATATTCATCGAACACGATGATTGATCCTACCACCAGTCGGCTATTCAATAATTCCAGCACGGTCTGGGTAGATGAATAAAGATCACAATCAATGTGTACCAGTGCTATCGGGCCGCTATGGGATGCCAGAAAGTTGGGCAGGGTTTTGTCAAACCAGCCGACATGCAGGTCCACATTGCTCCGAACGGCTGGTGGCTTGCCGTCACGGGAAAACTTGCCCTTCAGCTCAAACGTACCTGACCAGTTTTCAGGCAACCCTTCAAAACTGTCAAAACCATGGAACTGCCGTTGTGGTGCCAGGGCTGCCATGTGGTTCAGGCTGGCGGCGTCCTGAACCCCGAATTCAAGGCACAGGCCCTCAACCGGGGCCAGCTTTAGTGCCTCGGCCAATTGTGCCCAGCGGTCGCGGAACATGACCGCATCACTCATCTGGGTTGCGATATAGTCCACAGACTGCTGTTTAGCCCGTAACAGCAGGTCACCATACAGATCGCGGGCATAATATTTGTGAAAGAAGCGCCGATACAGGCGCTCGCTTATCGAGGGCTTGGGGTTCAGGATGCCGCCTGGCTCGCTCATTGATCATTTATCCAGATTCTAGGGGTCAGCAATTGCCGGGCACATTATCGCCGACCGGGACCGAAAGCTACGGGCTTTGACGTCGGCTGCAGCCCCGGTGCTGAAGCGCCAAAGATTGACAGAACGCGCGCCAAAGCCCAGAGAAGATTAACCTTTCTCAATCGCCAAACCACGGTATCAATAATTATATGAGTTTCAATTCCACCAAAGGCCGCGTTCGTTGACCCGCGTACTGCAGGCCATGGCCGGTGCGGTCCATGGGGGGTGCGGAAGCATTCTTTGTGCGCATGGTTCAGGCTTTGCATGACGCAGGCCTTGACCAATCGGTTGTGATCCGCCCCGGCGATGGTCGCGAGCAGCGCCTGGGCGCATCCGGTATTCCGGTTGCAACCGCGCCGTTCCGTATCCTGTTTGATTTTAAAACGCCCCTTGTGTTGCGGCGGGCGCTGGATGAATTCCAGCCGGATATCATTCTTGCCTGGATGAGCCGGGCTGCCCAGATGATGCCCCCAGTCCGGCGCGGATCGGTGTTTGCCGCAAGACTGGGCGGGTTTTATCACCTGAAATATTTTGCCAGCTGCGATCATCTGATCGGCAACACGCGGTATCTTGTCGACTGGCTTGGCCAACAGGGCTGGCCCAGAGATCGCCTGCATTATCTGCCGAATTTCACTGATGCGGTGCCAGGAGCCCCGATTGTCCGGTCCAGCCTTTCCACGGACGATGACGTCCCGGTGATCCTGGCTTTGGGGCGCTTTCACGATGATAAGGCATTTGATGTGCTGATCCCGGCACTGGCGCAGGTTCCGAAGGCCATTTTATGGTTGGGAGGGTCTGGCCCGCGCGAAGGGCGGTTGCGCGCGCAAGCCCGAGCATGTGGTGTTGAAGGGCGCATCCGCTGGCTGGGCTGGCGCAAGGATGTGCCCGCATTGGCGGCGGCGGCCGATATGCTGGTATGTCCCTCGCGGGTGGAACCCTTGGGTAATGTGGTTCTCGAAGCCTGGGCCTATGGTCTGCCTGTGGTTGCCGCCCGATCCTCCGGACCTGAAGAGTTGATTGAAGACACTCGGACAGGTTTATTGGTGCCCATGGAGGATGCTGATTCCCTGGCGCAGGCCATGCAGCGTGTAATTACTGACAGGTCATTGGCCCATGATCTTTCTGCGCGTGCAAGGGAACACGTGAATCATCGATTTTCAAAGGCGTCTGTAACGGATGCCTATCTGCATTTTTTTGAGACAGTGAGGCGCTGATGTGTGGCATCGCCGGTGTAATGACGCGGGATGGACGCGCCGTTGATCCGATATTATTGGACCGCATGGACGATGCGATCGCGCATCGTGGTCCTGATGGTCGTGGCCGCGTATTCAAGGATGGTGTGGGCCTTAGCCAGTTGCGTCTGGCGATCATCGATCTTGAAACCGGCGATCAACCCCTGTTTGAACCCGGCGGGGCCATGCTGATCGGCAACGGTGAAATTTACAATCACATCGAATTGCGCGCTGAGATGAAAGGCACGCCCTTTCGCACCCAGTCTGATTGTGAAGTGCCCTTGTTTTTATATGTGCGTGAAGGGGCCAAATTCGCCAACCGCCTGCGCGGTATGTATGCGCTGGCCATTTATGATCCGGCGGCCAAACGACTGGTGCTGGCGCGTGATCCTTTCGGCATCAAGCCATTATATTATGCTCAAAGTGATATAGGCTTTGCTTTTGCATCGGAACCGCAGGCGTTGCTGGCGGCGGGTTTTGGCAGCCGGGGACCCGATCCGCGTGCGCGCACCGAATTGCTACAACTGAAATTCACCACCGGTGCGGATACAATTTTTCCCGGCATTAAACGGATGTTGCCCGGTGAAACGCTGGTGGTGGAATGGGGTAGCATCGTTACCCGCCATATCAAGCAGGCCCTGCCCGAAGGTCCGCCTCGGATCATGAGCGAGGACGAAGCGATTGCTGCAATTGATGCAGCACTGAGCGACAGCGTAATGATGCATCAGCGTTCGGATGTGCCCTATGGTCTGTTTTTATCCGGTGGGATTGATAGTTCCGCGGTCCTGGCCTTGATGGCGCGACTGAATTCAACGCCGGTTGTTGCCTTTACCGCCGGTTTCCCCGGTACACGCATCGCAGACGAAAGGTCCGAAGCGCGAAGGCTGGCTCATGCGCTAGGTGCTGATCACCATGAAGTTACATTTGACGAGGCAGATTTCTGGGCCCTTGCGCCAAAGGTTGCGGCTGCCATGGACGATCCTACCTGTGATTACGCAATTCTGCCGACCTATAAGCTGGCAGCTGAAGCGCGCGGCCACCTGAAAGTGATTTTGTGCGGTGAAGGCGGCGATGAATTATTCGCCGGGTATTCCCGCTACAGGCGCGCCCGACGCCCATGGTGGCTGTTTGGCAGACCACCACGGTCCAAGGGAGTTTTTGATCCCTTTGATCTGATCTCGCAACCTATGACAGGCTGGCGCGATGGGCTGGCCAGTTCAGAAAAAGAAGCCGCCGGTCATGACCGCAATACCTTGCAGGCATTGCAGGCTGCAGATTGCGCCGAATGGTTGCCCAATGACCTGTTGACCAAGCTGG
This sequence comes from uncultured bacterium, assembly GCA_903884125.1. GTDB lineage: Bacteria > Pseudomonadota > Alphaproteobacteria > CAISDR01 > CAISDR01 > CAISDR01. Next base: position 2,222 of record CAISDR010000186.1, on the reverse strand, counting down.
ATCGCTGTCTGATGGCCCACGGCATTGAAGGCCGCACACCATTTCTGGACCCGGTTGTGGCCGATCTGGCATTTCGCCTGCCAGATAGTCTGAAGCTGCAAAAGCGCCTGGGCAAATACGCCCTGCGCGCCTGGTTGCAAAAAACCATGCCCACAGCGCGTGCCTTTGCCGAGAAGCAAGGGTTTGATGTGCCGGTCGCGGAATGGATTGCCCGGCGCGGGGCTAAACTGGGACCATTGGTTGCCGCCAATCCCGGTATTCGCGAAATAGCTGAGCGACAAAAAGTCGAAGATCTTTTCCGGCGGGATGGAAAACGGGTTGGCTTTGCCTCGTGGTCATTACTGTTTTACGCGCTTTGGCATCGGGTTCATGTAGAAGGACTGCAACCCGGGCCTGATGTGTTCCAGACGCTGGCTGGCTAATTTTTGCGGTTTCAGGCGGGGCGATCATTTGTTATAAATGAATAATGAGCTCGACGCTTCTTACCGGTCTTTCGGGATTTCAGGCTGCAAATGCGCGGCTGGATGCGCGTGCGTCCAATATCGCCAATGTGCTCTCGAACGGGCCAATACCTTCCACGCCGCCAACCCAACCCGTTGGACCTTCGGCGTCCGGGTCAGCACAGGTATATCAGTCCGTGGAGCCGGTTACCCAGGCCGGCCCGGGCGGTGGGGCACGCACGCTATTGTCGCCATCCACCCCAAGCTATGTTCAGCAATATTCACCCGACCCCAGCTTTGCCAATGCCCAGGGGGTGGTCGCCGCGCCCAATGTGGATCTGGCGAGCCAGATCGTATCGTCTGTTGCTGATAGTGCTTACGCCAAAGCAAATGCGGCGATTATCCGTACAGGCGATGAACTGCTGCATCAGGCGATCAACCTGAAATCGTGAAGGCGATTTGCAAGTCGACTGGTAACGCATACCAATCGGCTTGCTCAGATTGACTGCCTTCAAATGGTGCAGAGAAGTCACATAGGACGATTTTTATTAGTCGTTCTGGTCGCCTACTTTCCCTTACTGCATTTTTTAAATTTGCACTGATCCTACAAGGGTCAGAAAGCGTTCATCTTTTTTTCAATGATCGGCGGCAGCTATAAGTGCACCAAGGTTTAAGCCGCGCGCGCACATGTTTTTCACAAATCATTCATTGAACCTGAACAAGACCGTCACCTTGGACTGGTAAACGAGCTCCACAGGGGTCGCGGTTGTTCGAGTCCGCATGCAATGCGCCCTGCCGTGTTTTCACGCCAGACAGACGCCAGATGGCATCTGCTCGATTAATTTTGGCCGATTTGGCCGATTTGGGGGTCTTCAAATGATGACGAAAAAATTGCTTCTGGCCACGACGGCCGCACTGGCGCTGGGGACCCATGCTGGTCAAGCTTTTGGCCAAAGCATGGATGTAGCGGCAGTGGATCAGCCGGCCGCAGCACCCAAGGCAACAAAAAAGGTCAAGGCGGACAAGGTTGCCGCAGCATCGCCTGCAAAACCTTCAGCGCCGGTTGCTGCCGCACCGGTGTCAAATGACCGCGCCGAGATCGAAGCGTTACGCAAGCAGGTCAAGGAGCTGGCGGAGCAACTGAACGACGTCCGCCTGCTGACTTCCAGCAAGATTAACAAGCTTGACCAGGATACGCAGGAAGCGCTTGCTGATCGCGTCAAAGGAAAAGGTACGCAATTCACTTTTGCGAATGGTCGCCCGGTACTTTCGACAACGGACGGCAATTTCCAGATCGCCTTTCGACTGCGCTCGCAGTTTGATGCAGGAAAATATTTTCAGGATGCAAATCTGAGCGCCATTCCCACGACACCGACAACGGTTGGTCTGTCTGGTTCTTCAAGCCGACTGGGTGCGGGTCCGTATTTCCGCCGCATGTATTTCGGCATCGAAGGCAAGTTCATGAAGGATTGGGAATACGAAATCCGTCTGAACGGTGGCTCAAACGGCGCCGAACAGGCAGTCGGACTGGACAATATTCGTCTGGCCTATAATGGCATTGAGCATTTTGCCTTTGAGCTGGGCGCCTGGGACATCGGGCAGAATATTGATCAGGCGACGTCATCAGGCGACTTCTTCCTGATTGAGCGCTCTTCGGCACAGACAGTTGCAACCGGACTTGGTGCTGGCGCTGCTCGGAAAGCGATAGGCGTCCGCTATTTCCGCGACCTGAATAAAAATGAGTCAGCGAAGACTGCCGATTCATTTTATGCCCACGCTTAT
>CAISDR010000185.1 GCA_903884125.1 uncultured bacterium | reverse complement strand
GGTATTGAGCATGCCGTTCAATGACATTTCAGGAAATGCACAGGGCACGGCAACCGATAAGGAACTGGCGCGCCATCCCGATGCGCGCGTCCGCGCTGAGCTGGCATCACGCGCGGATGTGGCACCTGAAATTCTCTATTTTCTAGCGAATGATACTGCTGCGGATGTTCGCATGAACATTGCCGCGAATTCGTCAACACCGGGTCAGGCCCATCTGATTTTGGCTCGGGACAAAGACGATCAGGTGCGCGTTGCCCTTGCAGGCAAAATCGCGCAGTTACTGCCTAATCTGTCTTCGCTTGAAACTTCCAAGGTGCGGGACCTTGCGCTGAATGCAATCGAAGTTCTGGCTCAGGATGAATTGCCCCGGCTAAGGGCCATCCTGTCCGAAGCGCTAAAGGAAATGCGCGACGTACCGCGTGATCTGATACGGCGTCTGGCTTTTGACCTAGAGGCCATTGTTTCGACGCCGGTTCTGGAATTCTCGCCCCTTTTGTCCGATGAAGATCTGTTGGAAGTCATTTCCAGCGGGTCGGCGGATACTGAACGGCTGAGTGCGGTTGCCCGCCGTGTCGATCTTGCTGAACAGATCGCGGATGCCATTTCGCGGACCGGCGATGAACGGGCGGTCGGTGCGCTGTTGTCAAATTCATCGGCGCAAATACGCGAAGAAACACTGGATGCACTGGTTGAGAAATCAGCAAATGTAGAATCATGGCATCAGCCTTTGGTTTCCCGTCCACGCCTTTCCCTTTCAGCAATCCAGCGGCTGTCGAGTTTTGTGGCCGACCGTCTGATTGATATGCTGGCAAATCGTCATGAGCTGGATGACGGCGCACGCGCAAAACTGCGGGCAAAAACACGCGAGCGACTGGCTGAACCAATTGAAGTATCCGAGTCACCCGCACCAGCTGCACCATCAGCGCCAAACCAGAAACCTGCCGCAGAACGGGCGAAAGCGGCTTTTGATCGTGGCAGACTTGACGATGATGCACTGGATGAAGCTTTGGATAATGGTGACCGGGAATTTGTGCTGCATGCGCTAAGCCTGCTGTCGAAAATTGCTGTTGGTTCAATCACCCGTATTGTTCAGATAAAACATGCAAAGGCGCTGACAGCGGTTGTCTTCCGTGCAAAGCTTTCAATGCGTATGGGGATGCGGCTTCAGTTGCGCCTTGCCCTTATTCCTGCAAACAAGATGCTAAACGCACGTGGCGGCGTGGATTTTCCGCTGACTGAAGCGGAACTGGATGCTGAACTTGCCCCATTTTTATAGAAACGGACAATGACCGAATTTGTAAGCAGACGCCGGTCGGATTCGGAACTTTCGCCGGCCACACTGGTTGAGCACTTTCCGGGCCCTGCCATCCTGGCAGACGCGGCGGGTGGCGTTCTGACACAGTCGGCAAAGGGTGGGCGGCTGGCTGAACTGATTGAAAGTGGCGGCGCCAACGATCTGGCTCTGGCCATTGTCGCCTGTTCCAGTGACCTGATGCCGCGCGTCACACGTCTTGATGTGAAAGGGGGCGAGGAAGACCTGCATCTGGAGCTGACATTGATGCCCGTTGACCGCGCGGGCGAGACACTGGTCCAGGTATTGGCGCGCGATGTGACGGTTGAACGCAAACTGACCGAAGCGCTGGTCGCTTCCCGCCGCCTGTTCAAGGATATCGAGGCGGTATCAAGCGATTTTGGCTGGGAAACTGATCCCGAAGGGCGTTTCACCTATGTGTCGGTGCGCGGGGCGCTGGGCTATGCCGCGCATGAACTTCATGGCGATCTGGCCCGGCGTCTGGCACCTGAGCCAGAGGCACTGCCTGAATACTGGCCCTTTGAGGCAACCAAGCCCGTTGATATCGCGGAAATCTGGCTAAAGAGAAAGGACGGCACGCTGGCCTGCTGCGAAATGTCCTCGCGGCCGGTCATCGGTGAAGTGGGCGAATATCTTGGCGTTCGCGGTGTCGCGCGCGATGTGACCGAACGTCATTTGGCACAGGCGGCGCGTGCCGCAGCAGAGGCCGAAGCCATAGCGGCCAATGAGGCCAAGTCGCGCTTCCTGGCAATCATGAGCCACGAACTACGCACCCCCATCAATAGTCTGATCGGCAATCTGGAACTTCTAAAGACCACCAACCTGAACAATGATCAGGGTGAACTCATTCAATCAACTGAAATTGCTGCTGAAAGCCTGTTGCGGATTATCGGCGATATTCTTGACTTTTCAAAAATCGAAGCAGGCAAAATCGAACTGGAACAACTAAGTTACGAGCCAGCGCGACTGGTCAATGAGGTTGTGTCACTGATGAACCCGACAGCGGTCGGCAAGGGCATCTCGGTTGATGGGTTGATACATAGCTCTGTGCCTGAGTCCGCCGTGCTTGATCCCTACCGGCTCCGGCAGATTTTGATGAATCTGGTCGGCAACGCGCTGAAATTCACCGAGATCGGCGGGGTGCTGGTCTCGATGCAACTTATAAAAAACGATGATGGACCGGCCAGTCTGATGGTCAGCGTCGACGACACTGGTATCGGGTTTGATCCAGACCAGGTTGATCTGTTTCAGCCCTTTACGCAGGCTGATGGTTCCACCACGCGTCGCTTTGGGGGCTCGGGGCTGGGATTGTCGATTTGTCGCGGGCTGGTTGAACGAATGGGCGGTGCTATTGGCGTGGATTCCGCACCCAACGGGGGGGCAACGTTCTGGTTTACAGTGCCGCTGACCGAATATGTTCCGCGCCAGGACCCATACCGAGGGCTAAAGGGTCAGCAGGTCATTATTTCGGTAACCAATCCCGGCACCTGGGTCGGAATAGTCGCGCAATTATCAAGTTTTGCCGTTGGAGTGAAACTGATTGACCCAATAACGCTCGAACGCGACGGCATAACAGGTTCTGAGGCATCGTCCTACCTGGCTGTGATTTCTGATATGCCGACCATCGGACGCAGGACATCGGGCACGATTGGTCGTATCTTTGTGACCGATGCTGGTGACATGACCACTCGCCGGCGTGCACATAGGCTTGGTTTCAGTCAGATCCTGCCAATGACCCCGGGGGTTGAAGATGTTCTGTCCGCGCTGGCGTCATTGGCCCGCGAAGACTTGCCGACAATTGCTGCAATCGCGACCATTGATGATGTAACCATTGAAAACCTCCAAACAATATTCGAGGGGCGCCGGATTCTGGTCCTTGAAGACAATCCGATGAGCCGGGCTGTTATAACCCGGCAATTCCAGACACTGGGTCTGGCTGTGGACCTGGTTGAAAATGGTCGCCAGGGACTGGAAGCCCTGGACAAGAGCGAATACGCTCTAGTTTTAACCGATTGTGCGATGCCTGAAATTGACGGCTATCTGTTTACCCAGATTTTGCGGCGTCGGGAAATGGGCAGCGGGCGGCATTTGCCGGTGATTGCCATGACCGCCAATGCAGCGGATGACGATGCAAAGCGGTGTCTGGCCGCGGGCATGGATGACTATCTGGCCAAACCGGTCCGGCTGACGGTACTTGGCCGGGTTCTGGCCAATTGGGGGAGCGGTGTCGGGAGGTCGACAGGTAACGGCGCCGTCAGCTCGAGCAATCTGCCGATTGATCTTGAGCTTTTGGCGCAGATTCTTGGTGATGGATCGCCTGAATCACTGGGCGAGGCGTTGGAGCTGTTCGGGGACTATTTCCCGGGCTTTTTAAGCGAGGCTGAAAATGCCTGTGCCAATGGGGATTTCGAAGCTATGGCTGATGCAGCGCATACGGCCAAGGGGGCGGCGCGGAACGCCGGGGCACTGGCTTTGGGGCAAGCAATGAGCCTGGCCGAAGACCATGCCCGCGCCAGTGATGCCTCCGGTTTCAGGGCTGACCTTGACCGCGCTGCCATTGAATGGACGCGGGTGAATGAGTTTATCCGGACGCGCACGCGAGCCATAACGCCTGTTGTAGAGAAATTGGATATGGTTCGCCATGACTGAACGACAATTGCAAAGCAAACGGTTTCTGCTGGTCGAAGACGATCCTTATTCGCGCAAGATCATGGAAAGGATTTTGCGGCAAGCGGGGGCATCGGCTGTATTCCTGGCCAGCGACGGGATCGAGGCTGTGCATCGCGCCAACAAGCTTGGCGTTGCAATTGATTGTGTCATCAGCGATCTGCATATGAAACCGATGCATGGCCTGTACCTGTTACAGGCGATTCGCTCGGGCGTGGTGCCCTTGCCGCGGGATACGCCGATGGTGATTGTCACTGCCAATGCTAATGACCATTTGCTGCGCTATGCCATTGAACTGGACTGTAATGGATTTATGGCCAAACCAGTTTCGTATAATTCCCTCCAGGAACGAGTAACCCGGGCTTTTGGCGAGGTTTTTGATCTGAAAGACCCGCCCAAATATGCATCGTTGAAACTGCCACCCAGGATACTTTCAACCGATTATGTCAAAATCAACGGGATTGATTACCCTGTTTACGGGACGCCAGCTCGGAAAAATGCCGGTGAGGAGAACCAGGATGGAGCTTCGGCCAGGCTGCCCGGCGCAGGCAAGCGCGTGACGGTGGATGCCCTTGCGCCCGGTGCTACTATCAAACGTGAATTGCGCTCGGCCAGCGGGATGTTGTTGCTGGCGCCTGGCGTCCAATTGACCAAGCTGATCATCAATCGTCTTCAGGATATTGCCGAGATGGACGAAGAGGTCGACACGATCTGGGTTGAAGACTAAACATTCGCTCATGTCCGGATGAAGATGAGACAGAATTCAATGACCCATTCCGCCCCCCTACCTGTGGCTGTTATCGGCCTTGGACATTTTGGCCGATTCCATGCCCAGAAATGGGCGCGGACCGAAGGCGCCCGATTGGTTGCTGTTGTTGATTTCGATCCCGCACGGGCGCACTCCATCGCCAGTGAAATTGGTGGCGGGGTCCAGGCCTTGACCCAGATCAGCGAATTGGCAGCCAAGGTTGCCGCTGTAAGTGTGGCGGTTCCAACCGCATATCATTTTGCTGCTGCCAGTCAAGCAATGGAAATGGGGCTCCACGTTCTGGTGGAAAAACCACTGGCCGCCAGTCTTGCCGATGCCGATGCGCTGATCGAATTGGCAGCCAAAAAAGGCGTCATCCTGCAAGTGGGCCACCAGGAGCGGTTTTTCTTTCGGCGCGTACCTATCGCGCAGTCCGTATCAGGGCCATTTCATATTGCCGCAAATCGAATGGGAGTGCCTTCGGGTCGTGATATGGGTTGTTCGGTTATTCTGGACCTTATGATCCACGATATTGATCTTTGTCTGTCCACAATTGCCTCACCCTTGGTCTCGGTCAGCGCAATCGGGGCATATCTTGGATCGTCCTATGTTGAGCAGGCGCGCGCGAAACTGACTTTTGCCGATGGCTCGATTGCCGAGCTTCATGCTCACCGCCTGGCGGACCAGCGTGCACGTTCAATCGACATATCCGGCAATGGTGGTCACATAGCCATCGATTTCCTAACCCGCAGCGCCATGTGCGATCATCATGGGGCGCTGACTTTGTCCGTTGTGCCGGAGGCGCTGGAGGCGGATACTTTACTGGCTGAAACAACATCTTTTGCGCGCGCCATTTTGGGGCTGGAGGAAGTTATCGTAGATGGCAAGGCCGGACGCCATGCCCTGGAAGTGGCG
>CAISDR010000184.1 GCA_903884125.1 uncultured bacterium | reverse complement strand
GCCCGGCATTGAACCGATATAGGTCCGACGATGGCCGCGGATTTCCGCTTCATCGCGCACGCCACCCAATGACATGCGAACAAATTCACGGCCTGTCGCCTTGGCAATCGACTTGCCCAGCGATGTTTTGCCAACACCCGGCGGTCCGACCAGACACAGGATCGGACCTTTCAGCTTGTTGGCGCGGCTTTGCACGGCAAGATATTCAAGGATGCGTTCCTTGACCTTTTCAAGGCCGTTATGATCAGCATCCAGTACCTTTTCAGCCTGCGCGATATCCTTGCGCACTTTCGAACGCTTGGACCATGGAATGGTCAGCAGCCAGTCCAGATAATTGCGCACCACCGTTGCTTCGGCTGACATCGGGCTCATCTGACGCAGCTTTTTGACTTCGGCTGCGGCCTTGTCGCGCGCCTCTTTCGAAAGCTTGGTATTCTTGATCCGCTCTTCCAGTTCGGTGATCTCGTCGCGACCGTCTTCGGTCTCACCCAACTCCTTCTGGATCGCCTTCAGCTGTTCGTTGAGGTAATATTCGCGCTGGGTTTTTTCCATCTGGCGCTTCACGCGGCCGCGAATTTTCTTTTCAACCTGCAACACACCAATCTCGCCTTCCATGAAGGCATAGATACGTTCCAGCCGTTCGATGACCGACAGGGTTTCAAGCAGGTCCTGCTTTTCAGAAAGTTTGACCGCCAGGTGCGACGCAACGGTGTCCGCCAGCTTCGACGGATCTTCGATCTGGCTGACCGATGCCATCACTTCCGGCGGTACTTTTTTGTTGAGCTTTATATATTGTTCGAACTGAACAACGACCGCACGACCCAGACCGGCCAGTTCCTTTGCATTACCCACCACTTCGACAACAGGCACAGCCTGCGCCTGAAAGAATGCATCATTGTCGACAAATGATTTGATCTCGGCGCGCGAAATGCCTTCGACCAGAACCTTAACCGTACCATCGGGCAGTTTCAGCAATTGCAGCACATTGGCAACCGTGCCAACGGTGTGAATATCTTCGGGCGCGGGATTGTCATCACCTGCATTCTTCTGGGCAACCAGCAGAATGTGCTTGTCATCCTTCATCACATCTTCAAGTGCACGCACAGATTTTTCGCGCCCGACAAACAGGGGAACAATCATGTGCGGAAAGACGACGATGTCACGAAGCGGCAGAACCGGGAAAACGGTTTGCGCGCCAGCCGTGGTTTCAATACTCATGGGACAATCCCTTCCAAAAAGCTTCGGGTGGATACCCGCCGGGCGATGAATAAAGGTCAGCCCGAATGCGCCCGATACGGCACCAACCCCAAAGCGCCTGAATCTAAGGCCGCTTCATCTGTTAAGGTGGCCCGCGCCTAAGGGAACTTCAAGGGCAGCTTTGCATATCGGTAGAAAAATCGCGGTTATTCACAAAATTTTTGGCCTACCCCATGCTTTTGGGCCACATACCCCATTTTTTGGGGGTCATCAGGCACAAAAAAACGGCATGTGGCGCGGCATTTTGGTCAAATGCTGCCAAATTCAGGCGATTTTAACCATAAATAAAGGATCAGGCGCCTTTGGAAGCGTCCTGGCTGCGATCAGAATAAATATGAAGCGGTCGGGCACGTTGCTCGACAACTTCACTGTTGATCACAACTTCCTCGACCCCATCCAGATTAGGTAGGTCGAACATGGTATCCAGCAGAATGCTTTCCATGATCGAGCGCAGCCCGCGCGCGCCGGTCTTGCGTGCAATAGCCTTGCGCGCAACCCCTTTGACCGCATCGTCCGAGAAGGTCAGCGTCACATCTTCCATATCGAACAGGCGCTGGTATTGTTTTACCAGTGCATTTTTCGGTTTGGTCAGAATGTCGAACAGCGCGTTTTCATCCAGGTCTTCAAGGGTTGCGAGAATCGGCAAACGTCCGATGAATTCCGGGATCAGACCGAATTTCAGCAGATCCTCAGGCTCAACCTCGCGCAGGACTTCGCCGGTCTGACGTTCATCAGGCCCTGCCACGGTGGCACCAAAGCCAATGGATGT
>CAISDR010000183.1 GCA_903884125.1 uncultured bacterium | reverse complement strand
GAACTGGCCATGATGTGCGATTATATTCTGGCGGCGGATAATGCGAGATTCGGTCAGCCGGAAATCAATCTGGGTGTTATGCCCGGCATGGGTGGCACCCAGCGTCTGACCCGCCTGATCGGTCGGGCAAAGGCTATGGACATGTGCCTGACCGGACGCATGATGGATGCGGGTGAAGCCGAACGGTCCGGACTGGTTGCGCGGATCTTTCCGCTGGCCGATCTGGTCAGCGAAGCTTTGAAGGTAGCCGCAATCATTGCCGAAAAATCCCTGCCGATTGCAATGATGGCGAAAGAGACTGTCCACCGCGCTGATGAAGTCAGTCTGAGCGAGGGGGTTCGCTTCGAACGCCGCCTGTTCCATGCCATGTTCGCAACCGAAGATCAGAAAGAAGGCATGGCAGCCTTTATCGATAAACGAAAACCTGCGTTTAAAAACAGATGAACGTTTCAGACACGATCTTTGCCGCAGCCCTGATTTTCCTGGTAACCGTGATGCCTGTGCATGCGGGCGTCAATGATGCAATCCTGCCGCCACCATTGCCCTGGCATGGGGCATCGGAAAGGCTGATCGCTGATGCAGATGATCCATGGCGCACGCCCGCGGAAGCCAGCAATTTTGCGACGACGCCGGATTATGATCAGACTATTGCCTATGTTCAGCGTCTTGCCCGGTCATCGCCGCTGATCCGCCTTGTCACCTATGGGCACACCCCGCAGGGGCGACCCATGGTGGCAGTTATCGTTTCGAGTATTTCGAATCTTAAAAACACAAAGCTTGATGCGGGCGTGCTTCATGCAGGTGGTCGCCATGTGCTGTTTGCACAGGCGGGCATCCATGCTGGCGAGATCGATGGCAAGGATGCCGGCCTGATGTTAATCCGCGATATCGCGCATGGTGCGGCGCGGTCGCTGGTTGATCAGGTCAGTTTCGTTTTTGTGCCCATGTATAACGCCGATGGTCATGAGCAGGCACGCGCCTTTAATCGACCCAATCAACGCGGGCCGGATAATCAGGGTTGGCGTACCAATGCGCGCAATCTGAATCTTAATCGTGATTATGCCAAGCTGGATGCGGTGGAATCGCGGGCGCAACTGGCACTGATTCAGTTGGTCATGCCTGATCTTTCATTTGATCTGCATGTAACTGATGGGATCGACTATCAATATGACATCACCTATGGCTTTAACGGGCGTGACGGCGGCTATGCGCGCTCTCCTTCGATTGCCCGCTGGCTCAATCTGGTTCTGAAACCCGGTCTTGATCATGCGCTTGGCGCCGAAGGTCACCTGCCCGGACCGCTGATCTTTGCAATTGATGAAAACAAGCCGGATCAGGGGTTGGTAGCCTCTATCACCGGGCCGAAATTTTCCGACGGCTTTGGCGATCTGGTGCATCGTCCCTCTGTGCTTGTGGAAAATCATTCGCTGAAGCCTTATCGTCAGAGGGTGCTGGGCACTTATGTTCTGTTGGCGGAATCCATGCGCGTGCTGGCCCGTGATGGTCAGTCGCTGAAAGATGCGATGTCATCGGATCGCAACCTTCGTCCTGACCCGATCGCGGTTGGTTTCAGTCTTGACAAATCACCGATCCGGAAAATTGATTTCGCAGGTATCGCCTATGACATGGTGAAATCGCCGGTATCCGGCAGGCCGGAAGTGCGCTGGCTGGGACAGCCGGTTACGATACCCGACTTGCCCGTTTATGCCGAGGTTCCGGTTCAGGAAATCGCGCGGGCAAGGGCATACTGGGTACCACCGACGCGCCCCGACATTATCGAACGCCTTACCCTGCATGGCATCAGGTTCGAGGTGTTGAAGTCGGACCGATCGCAGCGCCTTGCACATGCCCGCCTTAGTACTGCCAGACTGGCGGATCACACCTTTGAGGGGCATGTGATGCTTTCGGATTATTCGGTTGCCTATGAGATCAAAACATCTGTCTGGCCCGCAGGATCGATACGGGTTGCAACCGATCAGCCTTTGGGTGATCTGGCCATTGTGCTGCTGGATGCCCAAAGCCGCGAAGGCTTTCTGACCTGGGGATTTTTCCCCGAAATTCTGCAACGCACTGAATATGTCGAAGGGTATGCCCTGGCCCCCTTGGGCGAACAGATGCTGGCGCATGATCCGGACCTTGCCCGAATGTTTTCCGAAAAGCTGAACAGCGACCCCGCCTTTGCCATGGATCCCGAAGCGCGACTGACCTGGATTTATGCCCATTCGCCATACGCCGATCCGAATTACCTGCTCTACCCGATCGGGCGCGAGCCATAGCGGATGTTTCTAGATGGCCCGTAGACGTGCCATTTCAAAATCGATGGATGATCCCCAGAAGCTTTCCGCCAGTTTCAGCGCCTGTCGGTCAAATCCGGTGCTTGTGAAGCGACACCTACCAGCCGATGGCGATTGCGCATATTCGATATGGTAATCCAGATAGCTGGCAAGGGAATCGGCAACTGCCTGGGCCTGATTGATGATGACAACTCCGGGTCCAAGGGCCGCGGCGAACAGATCGGCCACCAGCGGATAATGGGTACAGCCCAGAATGACCCGCCCCGGCAGACGCCCATCCATTTGGGCGCACATGGCATTCACATATTCATCAATCATTTCGCGCAGAAGATTTCTTTCTTCGCCGCGTTCAATGGCACCGGCCAATTCCGGGCAAGGCTGCGCCAGCACCCCAAGGTCAGGGCGGCGTTTGGCTATTTCGATCTGATAGACCCTGCTTTCAACGGTACGCTGGGTTGCGAACAGTCCAATAACCTGATGTGACGCCAATGCGGGGATCGCCGGTTCCAAAAAGCGATCGCCGGTGACATGCGCGTCCTGTGCGCGCCAAAGCGTGCCGGTTGCGTGTTCGATTGTGGGCACCACAATACCCAGAAGATTGATCGGATGGTTAAACTGCGCGCGAAAGGTGGGCAACCAGTTTTGCTGCAGCGGACGCAGCGCGATTGTTGCCGCGGTATTGCAGCCCAAAACTACCAGCTGGCAGCCCTGTTCAAACAGGAAGGCTGCGCCCTGTTTTGTCATTTCGACAATTTCCTTGCCTGGTCTTGCACCATAAGGTGCGCGTGCATTGTCACCCAGATAGACAAGATCCGGGCGATGGGGCATTTCCGCCAAGGCATGCATAATGGTCAGGCCACCAAAGCCCGAATCAAAAACACCAATCATGGCTGCACTATCACTGAAATGGCTTTGACTTGTCAGGTGTAAAAGCGGCATGTGCTTGCGCTGACGTATAACTGCTTGGTCGGGTGTGTTCGTGGCGTCTGTGCGTTTAGTCATGATGGTGATCTGGTTGATGGGTACCGGGCACTGCCTTGCAGGCGACCGACCAGTCCAGCCAGAGAAACTGCCGCTTGTTCTGACCGGGCAGGTGGCGTCAGTGGTCGATGGTGCAACCCTGATATTGGATACCGGTCAGCAGGTGCGCCTGTCAGGGATTGATCCCTGGCCCGGTGGCGAGGAACCAACCAAAGATCGGTTAATGTCTGCTGCCCGTCAGGGGCTTGCCGATCTGGTTTTGGGCCGGATGGTCGCATTGCACGCGACGAACGCGACACCTGACCGCTATGGTCGGATGACCGGGCATGTTGTGACGCCCGATGGGCATTGGGTTCAGGCAAGTTTGGTGTCATCAGGCATGACACGGGTCTGGCCCCAGCCTGATAGTCGATTTGGCCTCTGGACCCTCCTGAAACTGGAAGATCAGGCACGACGTGACAGGCGCGGTATCTGGGGCAAAGGTGGTCTTGTCATTCTTGACCCACAAATGGCGTCGTCAGCCATCGGCCGCTTCGCCATCATAGAGGGCACGCCCAGTCGCATCACGCCAGCACACGGCGGCGTTTATCTCGAATTGGAAGCAGAAGGTCGACCGCGACGTTTTCTAAGTCTAAAGCTTGCG
>CAISDR010000182.1 GCA_903884125.1 uncultured bacterium | reverse complement strand
CAGATCGATCAGACAGATCAGTCCGCAACACAGAATACAGACCCTGTAAAACCCAAACGGCCAATGGCGCTTTTTGATCTTCCTCATCCATTAGGCCCCATGGCAGTACGCGCAGCGGTGGAAACAGGATGGCACTTTGCTGCACCCGGCGTTCGGTCATTGAATATTCCGCTACTGGCTGATGCTTCGGCAGTGCCGGTGCATGATGACCCAAGTGCTGTCCAGATAATCCAGATAGACGCAGACCGTGCGATCCCGCGCCATAATCATACAGCCCGCGAATGGACATTGGTTCTGTCAGGCACGTTCAGTGACGAAGCGGGCAAATACGGACCTGGTGACCTTTTGATCATGGACGCGGGCAAAACCCATCGTCCGGTCGGACATGCCGGGGCTGCATGCGTCGCCCTTGTATTGTCGGAAGGGCCGCTGGCATTTACCGGTGTGCTGGGTTTCCTGCAACGCGCTGTCAACAGGCTCTAGGACATCTTTCATGAAAGAGCCGATATTGGTCGAATGTACGCGCGGCCCTCTTACCGAAAGCATCCATCGCGGATCAGCTGCCGTAGTTGCCGCCGATGGCCGGGTGATTGCGGCATGGGGGGATGTGGACCGGCCGGTATTCCCACGCTCGGCAATCAAATTCATTCAGGCGCTGCCCCTGATTGAAAGCGGTGCGGCGGACGCTTTTGCGCTTAGTCCATCCGAACTTGGTATTGCCTGTGCCTCCCACAGTGCCGAACCGCGCCATCTGGAAATTGTACGTAAATGGCTTCAACGGATTGGCCTTAGCGAAAATGATCTATATTGCGGCGCCCACCCACCGCGTGATGAACAGGTGGCTGAAGTAATGTATCGCGCGGGGCTTGATCCTACGCGCGCCTATAATAATTGTTCTGGAAAACATACAGGATTTCTGACCCTGGCTTTGCATCTGGGCGAAAAGACATCCGGTTACGCCAAACCACCGCATCCGGTGCAGCAAGCCGTGCTTGAAGCATTGAGCACATTAAGTGACGTGGCCATCGAACATATCGCCGTTGCCAATGATGGCTGCGGTGCTGCCAATTACGCCCTGCCCCTTCAGGCACTGGCGCGCGCTTTTGCCAAACTGTCCGATCCGCGTGCGCTTGTGCCAGCACGCGCCGCAGCGGTCATGCGCCTGCAGTCCGCGATTACCGCTGATCCGTTTCTGGTCGCGGGTACTGATCGCAGTTGCACGACCCTGATCGGGGCTGCATCAGGTGGCGCATGGGTCAAGATCGGGGCCGAAGGGATTTATGTCGCCTGTCTGCCGACACAGCGGCTGGGAATTGCTGTGAAAATTGCTGATGGTGCCCCACGTGCGGCAACTGTTGCTATTGCCGCCCTGATGCACCGGTTCGGTGCTTTACCCAACCGCAGTCTGATGGTGCAGCCAATCGTGAATACCCGCAGTGAAATCACAGGCCATTTGCGGCCGGCCGCTGGCTGGCTATAAAGAAACAAATCAAGCAGGGAGAGAATAATGCGCGCTGTCTTATGTAAAGCTTATGGGCCGCCGGAATCACTGGTCGTTGAAGATGTTCCATCGCCTGAACCCGGCAAGGGACAGGTTCGGATCGACGTTGCCGCCTGTGGTGTCAATTTCCCTGACGTTTTGATCATCCAGAATAAATATCAGTTTAAACCGCCCTTACCGTTTTCCCCCGGTGGCGAAGTTGCCGGTGTAATTTCAGCCGTTGGTGAAGGCGTCAGCCATTTGAAAGTCGGCGACCGGGTTATCGGGTCAACCGGCTGGGGTGGCTTTGCCGAACAGGTGGTGGTGGATGCCGGGCGTGCGATCCCCATTCCGGATTCCATGCCGCTCAATACCGCATCGGCCTTTGTCCTGACCTATGGAACGTCGCATTATGCGCTTAAAGACCGCGCCCATTTAAAGCCGGGTGAAACCCTGCTGGTATTAGGTGCTGCCGGTGGTGTAGGGCTGGCCGCTGTTGAACTGGGCAAAGCCATGGGTGCACGCGTCATTGCTGCGGCCTCCAGCCCGGAAAAACTGGCGGTGTGCAAGGCCCATGGGGCTGATGAAGTCATCGACTATGCTGCCGATGACCTGCGCGAAAAACTTAAAACCATGGCACCCAATGGGGTTGATGTGGTCTACGACCCGGTCGGCGGGCATTATTCGGAACTGGCATTGCGGTCGATTGCCTGGGAAGGACGTTTTCTGGTGATCGGCTTTGCCGCCGGTGACATTCCCAAAATCCCGCTTAATCTGACCTTGCTGAAAAGCTGTCAGATTGTGGGGGTGTTCTGGGGTGCCTTTACCGCGCGCAATCCCGGCCGACACAAGGAACATCTGGCTGAATTGATGGACTGGTATCTGGCGGGCAAGTTAAAGCCGCTGGTGTCCGAAACCTACCCGCTGGAACGGGCAGCCGATGCGCTGAACGACATGGCCAACCGCAAGGTCAAGGGCAAGGTCGTACTGGTAACCGGCAAATAGCACACACTTGGCCTGTCCCCCGGCGTCTGCTAGAGACGCTGGCATCGGAACAGGCTCAGGTTTTGGGAGGCAAATGATGGAACTGAATAATACGGTCGCGGCCGTTGTCACCGGTGGTGCCAGCGGCCTGGGCGAGGCAACCGCCCGCGCCCTGGCTGCAAAAGGCGTCAAAGTCGCCATATTCGACATGAACGCGGAAAAAGGTGAAGCCGTGGCCAAGGCCATTGGCGGCACGTTCTGTCTGGTCAATGTGACCGACGAAGCCAGCGTGGATGCCGGGTTTGAAAAGGCCCGTGCCGCCCATGGTCAGGAACGGGTACTGGTCAATTGCGCCGGTACCGGCAATGCAGCCAAGACCGCATCGCGCGATAAAGTCACAGGCGAAGCCAAGCACTTCCCGCTGGATGCCTTTGACCGCATCATCCAGATCAATCTGGTGGGCACCTTCCGGTGTATCGCCAAATCAGCCAAAGGCATGCTGGGACTTGACCCGCTGGCCGATGGCGAACGGGGTGCGATCGTCAACACGGCCTCGGTCGCTGCCGAAGACGGCCAGATGGGTCAGGCGGCCTATTCTGCCTCCAAGGGCGGCATTGTCGGCATGACCCTGCCGATTGCCCGCGACCTTATGGGCGATGGCATCCGGGTGAACACAATTCTGCCGGGCATTTTCAACACACCCCTGATGAACGGTGCCCCGGAAGCGGTCAAGGCGGCTTTGGCTGCATCGGTTCCTTTCCCCAAGCGTCTGGGCCTGCCGGAAGAATATGCCGCACTGGCGCTGTTAATGATTACCAACGGGTATTTTAATGGCGAAGATGTGCGCCTTGACGGCGCGATCCGCATGGCACCTCGTTAAGCCATTGATATTGAACGTTTTGGCGGGTCTTAATGGCCCGCCAAGGCGTCCATGGTCTCTGCCAGGGCGATATCCCGCTCTGTAACCCCATCAGCATCATGGGTGGTTAAAGTCACGTCAACGTGACGATAAACATTGAACCATTCGGGATGGTGGTCCATTTTCTCGGCAATCAGGGCCACGCGGGTCATCCAGCCAAAGGCTTCGTTGAAACTCTGAAATGAAAAGCGTTTGGCGATGGCGTCCTTGCCCGGAACCGGGGCCCAGCCTGACAGACGTTCAAACGCTGCTTTGCGTTCTTCGGCAGACAGCTTAGCGATCATGGCGCGTCCTTTCCCGATTGGCGGGTTCGTGCCTCATATATGGTGATGATTTAGATGGCCTGGCAAGATATTCGAATGCTCCCTACCGACTGGAGCGACGTGCGCGCCCCCAACCTGGCCGAACTGGCCTCGCTGGCGGATGTTGCCATGACCAGACTGCCGGAAAGCTTTCGCACCGCCGTCGAAGGTGTGGTCATTCGGGTGGAAGATTTCCCCGACGACGAAACCATGGAAGAAATGGAACTGGAAACCCCGTTCGATCTTCTGGGGCTTTATCGCGGCGTCGATATGACACGACGCAATGTGAATGATGTGGT
>CAISDR010000181.1 GCA_903884125.1 uncultured bacterium | reverse complement strand
GTGATTGTCACCGACGGGTTTACCGGCAACGTGGCGCTCAAGACGGCCGAAGGGACGGCCAAGCTGATCCTGACCCTGTTGCGCGAAGCCATGTCGGCATCGATCCTGTCCAAGCTTGGCTATTTGCTGGCCCGGGGGGCTTTTCGCGTGCTGCAGGGGCGGCTTGATCCGCGAGCGCATAATGGCGGGGTGTTTTTGGGGCTGTCTGGTCTTGCAGTGAAAAGCCACGGAGGGACGGACGCAATTGGTTTTGCTTCGGCCATCGATGTGGCCGTTGATCTGGCCATGGGCGATCTGATTGCCCGCGTGCGCCAGGATATGGCGCAGGCGGCGGCATCGACACCACCGCCTGATGCCGCGTTGGTCGATACCCCCGCTGTCGAGGCTGCGCCAGAAAAATGAGTATATTTCGTTCGATTTTGACGGGAACGGGTGCCTATCTGCCTGACCGGGTGCTGACCAATGCTGAATTGGCGACCAAAGTTGATACCTCAGATGCATGGATTCAGGAACGCACGGGCATTAAAAGCCGTCATATAGCGGCCGATGGTCAGTTGACCTCGGACCTGGCCATTGCGGCTGCGCGCGCGGCCATGGACAGCGCAGGCATTTCGGCTGCGGATGTCGACCTGATCGTGCAGGCCACTGCGACACCCGATCAGACATTCCCGGCAACGGCGACGCGGGTTCAGGCCGCTCTTGGCATTACGCGCGGTGCAGCCTTTGATATACAGGCGGTGTGTTCCGGGTTTGTCTATGCACTGGCCACGGCCGACAATTTCATCAGGGCCGGTCAGTCGAAATGCGCGCTGGTGATCGGTGCAGAAACATTCTCACGCATTCTGGACTGGACCGACCGGACCACCTGCGTGCTTTTTGCTGACGGTGCCGGGGCCGTTGTACTTCAGGCTGAAGCGGCCTCCGGTCACGACAGCAACAGCCGTGGCGTCCTGTCTACAC
This sequence comes from uncultured bacterium, assembly GCA_903884125.1. Taxonomy (GTDB): domain Bacteria; phylum Pseudomonadota; class Alphaproteobacteria; order CAISDR01; family CAISDR01; genus CAISDR01. The sequence goes on along the minus strand of CAISDR010000181.1, from coordinate 3,008 downwards.
ACCTTCACGCCGATGGCCGCTGCAATGATCTTTTATATGTGGATGGCGGTCCATCCAGCACCCAGACCGTTGGTCATTTACGGATGGCCGGGCGCGAGGTGTTTCGCCATGCCGTGACCAATCTGGCGGCCGTCACGCACGAGGCACTGGCAGCGAATGGACTGTCGGCGGCTGATCTGGACTGGATCGTTCCGCATCAGGCCAATATCCGTATTATCGACACCACGGCGCGCAAACTGGGTCTTTCCCCGGACAAGGTTGTGACCACTGTTGACCATCATGGCAATACATCCGCCGCGTCAGTTCCGCTGGCATTGGCCGAGGCGGTGGCCGATGGCCGGATCAGGCGCGGTGATCTGGTTTTGATGGAAGCCATGGGTGGCGGTTTCACCTGGGGAGCGGCGCTGGTCCGCATGTAACTTCTTAAATTGCGGTCCTGGGCGCGAATAACCGTCGTCTTAATGCGACAGATTAGAAATTTTACCTCAACGAAATTAAATAAGCCCTTGCGATTGACGGCGTTTATCAACATTGTATCGTTGTCGATCAGGTCGGGGAGATTTCTATGAGCACGGTAACGCGGGCCAGCTTAAGCGAAGCGGTTTATCAGGAAATCGGACTGTCGCGGAATGAATCAGCGGATCTTGTTGAGAAAGTACTTGAAGAAATCGTGCTGGCTCTGGGCCGCACCGAACAGGTAAAGATTTCTTCTTTCGGTACTTTTGCCGTTCGTAAAAAAGGTGGTCGTGTCGGCCGCAATCCCAAAACCGGGCAGGAAGTGCCGATTGACCCCCGACGGGTGCTGGTATTCCGCCCCTCGCATGTTTTGAAATCACGGATCAATGCTGGCATGTCCGGTAAGCCAATCGATGACGGGAATACTCCAGAGTGAGCACGGCCAGTATCCCCGTGCGCACCAGTTCAGCCAAAGCATCGTTAGACAAGGATATGGCGGCATCAAAATCAGTTGATGCCTTTCGGACCATATCCGAAGTGTCCGAAGACCTTGATGTGCCTCAGCACGTCCTGCGCTTCTGGGAAGGCAAGTTCGCCCAGATCAAACCGCTAAAGCGCGGCGGTGGCCGACGCTATTACCGCCCGGACGATGTCGACCTGCTGCGGGGCATCCGCCGTCTGTTGCATGTGGATGGCTATACGATCAAGGGCGTACAGAAAGTGCTGCGTGACCAGGGGGCCAAAATGGTGGTCGATCTGGGTCGGGGTACGATCCTGCGTCTGGACAATTCGGATGCCGCGCGTACCGGTGTCGACGACGTGACACAGCTCAACGCACCCGTGCAGCAGGTGGCAGCTGACCCTGCTGCGCTCGGTTCAGAAATTGACGCGCATGCGGTCACAGGCGTGGGCGGCCTGACCCAGCGCGGACGCGCCCGCCTTCAGGGTGCCTTGGCGGCGCTCGACCAGGCCCGAACCAGCCTGCAGAAAATCGCCCAAGGCGACTATCGCAGCACAGCGCCTGATCCGGCTGCCACCGGCAAACGCGGCTAAGCCTTTTTATAAAAAGCATCATTGAAGTGCGGCAGGCCGATGGCTATAGTCCGCCCCCTCAGACGTCGGCGGGCACAAGCCCCAACCGGTCCCATCCCTTCGGAGTGTAGCGCAGCCTGGTAGCGCATCAGACTGGGGGTCTGAGGGTCGCAGGTTCAAATCCTGTCACTCCGACCAATAAAATCAACGGCTTAGGACTAAAACTCCTAAGTCGTTTTTTTGTTGTGAGGGACTTTTGTGAGGGAGTTTAATTGATTTAGGCCAGGTCGTGGCGGCAGGAAGGACATTTTAACTAGAGATTTACCGAATTGTGCAACCCTGAATTAATCAGGAAGGCGCGAGTCTGCTCCATGGGGTGTTCGTCTCAATGGCAAAAACAAAAAATCGGCGTAAGCCTGAGGTAAAAGCCCCGTCTGACTTGAATGTGCCTGTGGTGGCGAACGGTCATATTATCTTAATGGTCATAGACCGATGTTTTACCTACCTGACATTTGCGACCGGATCCGCCGTGTTAGTGTTAATTGCCTATTGGATACAATTGGTATTGATGAGCTATGCTGGTCAGACGACCGAGGCTAATATGGCCTTCAGATTTGTCGCGGACTTTAGACTGGACAGTGCATTTAGCTATCTTGTGGGTCTCGGCGGCGGCTTGTACGGGTTGCAGCAGCGCAATCAGCGGCGCAGACTGACCTCCCGTTTGAGCGCGCCGCGAGCTGCCCTGGAACAAAAGATTGATCCTGACCGAACGACCAGCGGACTTTTATCCGATGGTACAACCAACCCGGAGGATACGTGATGATCCCTATTGAACATCTTGTCTCAGGCATAAATCTGGGGATTGCAGCAGCCATGTTGCTGGGGCTGCGTTGGTTGTTTTGGGATTTGCGGGTTGATAAGACGCGTGACAAGCTTTTTGCATTGCGTGATGAACTTTTTGATTATGCAATTCAGAATAACCTGCTGCGCCACGGGTCCTATCGCGGGCTGCGTGAATCAGTGAATTCTATGATCCGATTTGAACACAGATCTTCAGTCTGGGTATTTGCCGCGATGATCATTGCAAGTGAACGAATCCCGTCAATGCGTGGCCCCAATGTGAAAAGCGAGTGGCGTCGGCGGCTGGATGATTTACCGCAAAACCATCGGCAGGTGCTGACGGATATGCATGAAAAAATGTTCATCATTTGCATGGTGTCAATGATCAAAAAGTCGTTTGTCGCCCAATTAGCCTTAGGCGTGGTCGGCATTGTTCTATTTGCCCAATCAGCAACGCATGGTGCGGCGATAAAACTCAATGCACGGGCGGAGGGCTGGTGGAAGCCGCTATTGGCACCGCGCTTTATGGTTATTGAAGATCAGATCGTGCGCACGCAATCCGTCGCGCATAATTCTCGCGGTGTGCTGCATGCCTAACCTCGCACTAAACAACCAACGGTTCGATTGTTCCCGTCATCGCCGATTGTTATCCTAGCGAGCCTTATTAAGTTTTCCGCGCG
>CAISDR010000180.1 GCA_903884125.1 uncultured bacterium | reverse complement strand
GCGTCGGATTTTAAGTCCGATGTGTATACCAATTTCACCACCCGGGCAGCCGGTCGCAATTCTACGCTATGCGAATTTTATGCGTAATTTTCTTAAAATCCCTCGGCCTTAAACCAGTCATGCCGGTTCGATTCCGGCCCCGGCACCAAATCATCCGGGCGGCGACAAGCGGTAAATCCGCTGAGCATTGTCATGAAACACGGCCCGGCGCGCGCTCACCGCCAGGTGATCCGTGCACTCCTGCATCACCGCGATGATCTGCCCATAGCTGGTCCATAATTTCTCGATCGGATAATTGCTGCCATAGATGCAGCGCTCGGGCCCGAACATCGATAACGTTTCGCGCACAACCGGCTGCCACAGCGCGACCGAGCATTCATGTTCGAAGGTGCCCAAGCCCGACAATTTGACGCAGACGTTGGAGCACGCGGCAAGCTGCGCCATACCCAGTCGCCACGCCGCCCATCCGTCGGCGCTGCGATCTTCAAGCATGCCCGCGTGCAGCAACACAAACGTCACCCCCGGAAACTGCCGGGCGAGACGTGCCGCATCCGCCATTTGCGATGTAAATATCTGCAATTCAAACAAAAGGTTGCGCTTCTCAAGCGCACGCAGCCCTGCCTGCCAGGCTGGGGTATTCATGAGATCCGGGCGGGCAGCGAAGCAATACCGCGGATTCTTGTGCCAGTGCAGTTGTTGCCGGATGCCGCGCAGATTGGGCGAAGCCATCTGCCGGTCGAGGATTGCCGCTACATCGGGCGCGCCCAGATCGGCGTAGCCAACGATGCCCTGCGGAAAGCGATGCGCGTCAGCATCAGCCTGTATCCAGCCTACCTCGTCCACTTCACGGCCGGGCCCGACGTTCAACTGGATATAAACCGATTGCACGACGCCGTGCGGGGCTATTTCTGCCGCGAACTCCTGCACAAGATAATCGCGGCGGAGTGCGGCATAGTCGCCAAAAATCCGCGGTAGCTGCGGCCCGCACAGCCAGGGCACGTCGTTGACGCGCCAGATATGGTGGTGGGCATCGATGATCGGCGCGAGTGAGAGGTCTGCATTTTTGTCGATCATTGGCTTGTATTCCCGGGGGTTTCCATCAAACGCGATCACGTCGCTCGGGCAAAGAGTAGCCGACTGATATAATCCGAGCATGAAATATTAGCCCGCCAAAACGATGCACCGGGCGTCCAAATACCTGTTTGCAGGTAATTTTCCAAAAATCCATGGGCAATATGGCCAATCGAACGCGCGTTTGATCAATGATAGTCTTCAATCTCAGCTGCGATAACGACCACCGTTTCGAGGGGTGGTTTGAATCGAGCGCGAAATTCGAGGCGCAGCGTGCTTCGAAGCTGCTCAGTTGCCCGGTCTGCGGCACCGGCCAGGTCAACAAGGAATTGCACGCCCCCTACGTGAACACGGGCGCCACCAAGGTTGCCGCAAAGCCGTCGACTACGGCCGAGGGGGTGGCGCAACAGGCGGTATTTCATAAAGCGATTAGCCAGTTCGTCGAGCACGTGATTGCCAATACCGTGGACGTCGGCGACGCCTTTCCTGAAGAGGCACGCAAAATCCACTACAGCGAGGCGCCCGAACGGCCCATACGCGGTAATGCGTCCCCCGATGACGTCGCCGAGTTGCGGGAAGAGGGCATCGACGTGGTCGCGGTGCCGATTCCAAAATACCGCCTCGGCAATCCTCACTAGTAGTTTCGCGCGTCCAATCCGGCCGCGTTCGAGCCCGTTTTGAGCCTCGGGATTCCTTCGTTGCGGCCTATATTTGGACTGTTCAAGTAAATATGCTTGACATTTAGACTGTCCATATATACAGTTAATTTCCGTCGAATTTGCTTAATTAAAAACGTGATAACAAGCAAGCAAATAATTGATTTAACAAGAATCTCAAGAGCAACCCTCAATAATTACATTAACTTGGGGTTGCTTGCCAAGCCGGTCATAATGAATCCCGGCAAAGACGGCGGAGGGGCGCGTCAACTTGGTTATTTCCCGGACAGCACCGTCGAACGAATCAACACCATACAGCGCCTCAAGCGCGAGGGAGTG
>CAISDR010000179.1 GCA_903884125.1 uncultured bacterium | reverse complement strand
TGCCTGAACGGACCCGGTTCATGAAGGGGATATTCGCCTGGGTCGGCTTTCGCCAGACCGAAATTCCCTATGCCCAGGAAGAGCGCAACGACGGCGAACGAAAATCATCAACCTTTAGGCTGATCGCCCTGGCTTTCGACGGGATCACGGCTTTTTCCAACGCACCCTTAAGGATCTGGGGCTGGGTCGGAGCAAGTTTTGCCTTGTTATCATTTTTTTACATAGTGATTCGTATTATCAGAACCATGATGTTTGGGGTAGAAGTGCCCGGCTATGAATCGATCATTGCGATCATGCTGTTTTTAGGGGGGATGCAATTGCTGACCCTGGGTGTGATCGGCGATTATCTTGGCCGGGTTTTTACCGAGGTTAAGGCACGCCCCCTCTATGTTATTCGCGAGATTATTGGTATGGAAGTAGCCGGGGATGAAATTGCCGTAGCGGACACAAAGACCCGCACGGTCGTCACAGGTGGGCATAACTGATGGCATTGTCGGATCTTCGTCCGCCGCGCGCGCGGGTGGCTGCAATTGCGCCTGCTGGCTGGGTAAGCCGCTCTGAATCCTTGGACATTTTCGATCAGGTGTCCGCGCTTTTCCTTTGCGGGCTGGTACTGGTCGTGGCTTTGACCTTCCGCGACTATGGGATCATCTGGGACGAGGAATGGCAGAATATCTATGGCAAAAAGCTGCTGAGCCTATACGTCTCGGGCTTTGCCGATACATCGGCCCTGCATTATTCAAACCTTTATCTCTATGGCGGTCTTTTCGATCTGGTTGCGGCTATAGCCAACCTGATCTCGCCCTTCGGCGAATATGAAACCCGCCATCTGCTTGGCGGGGCCGTTGGTGTGCTGGGTATGGCTGGCACCTGGCGGCTGGCCCGTCATGTGGCCGGACCGCGCGCCGGGCTTCTCGCGCTGGCCCTGATTGCCATGACCCCGGTTTATTACGGGCACATGTTTTTCAATCCAAAGGACGTGCCATTTGCCTGCGGCATGATCTGGTCATTGTACTGGATCGTGCGCGTGGTCGAGGCTATGCCCCGGCCGTCGCCCGCCAGTATCTGCGCGCTGGGGCTGGTGCTCGGGATGACACTGGCAACCCGGATCGGTGCACTGGTTGCGTTCTTTTATCTTGGCTGCGGAATTCTGGTCTTTGGTCTGAGCCGCGTCCGGCGTCTGCGTGACTGGCATCTGGGATTATCCAGCGTCTGGTTCGCTGGCCTGCGGATTCTGCCGGCCGTGATCATTGCTTATCTGGTCATGGGCCTTGGCTGGCCGTGGGGGGTGCTGGAACCCTTAAATCCACTCAAGGCACTTTGGACTTTTTCCCATTTCGGCTGGGAAGGCATGGTTCAGGTTGACGGCCAATGGGTGTCCGCCCTGCACCTGCCATGGACCTATCTGCCCCTGTTCCTGGCTATTCAACTGCCCGAGGCATTTCTGATCGGACTGGCAATGGCCGTCAGCCTGTTTGCCGTCCGGCAATGGAAAAGCGGGATCTGGTCCAATAACCGCCTTTGGCCAATGCGCCAGTTCCCGCGCATTGGCGGTTTCGGGCTGGTCATTCTGGCGGCGGCCTTTCCGCTGGTCTATTTCATTGCCTTCCGGCCCAACGCCTATCACACCTTGCGGCACTTTCTGTTTGTGATCCCGCCGCTGGCAATTATTGCAGCCTGGGGACTCGACCGGATCTGGCGCAGTCTGGAACGCACCGGCATGCGTTACGGCGTGGCGATGGCCATATTGTTTATCGGATCGGTCGGCGTTCAGGGCATACGCATGGCCGACCTGCATCCCAGCGAATATGTGTCCTATAATTCTCTGGTTGGCGGCACCAAAGGTGCCCAGGGCCATTTCGAACTGGATTACTGGGGCAATTCGCTGGCTGAGGCAGCTGAACTGCTCAATGACAAGGTAAAGTCCGAAGGGGCTGCCGTCACCCGTGCGCGGGGGCCCTATCTGGTCAAGGTATGCGGCTATCCTCTGTCGGGTGGTTATTTCCTGTCACGGAATTTCCGCGTGGTCGAAGATGGCCGAGTTGCGGACTTTTTCCTGGCCCTGACGCAATCAGGTTGTGACAAGACCCTGCAAGGGCAGGAGATCGCCAAGGTTGAACGCACGGGTGTCGTTCTGGCCGTGGTCAAGGACCGCCGGATGTTCACCCGACAGGCACCACAGGTCGCCGAACATTAATCAGGCGTCTGGGTGGGCAGCCGCATCGGATCAGTAGCCCCCGACGGCGTTTCAAACGCCCTTTGCAGTCGGTCCTGATATTCCTTCATCAGGTTTGGGCTGCCCGAATGATAAAGCCCCATGCCCTTCAACCGGTCACCTTCAGCCGCCAGTGTCTTCAGTTTCAGCAGATAACCTGCTGCCAGTGCATTAAAGCAGCCGTCATCACGCAGCCGATTTAGGGTCTGGATGCGGTCCGCATGAAGGATCTTCTGAAACATGGGAACATGTCGGTCGTTGATCTGAAACGGGCCTATATCAACACTGCCATCCTTGTTCGCTGACACCTCGCCCACCCGCCCACCTTCGACTTTGAGCAGGGCACGCATGGACCCCTCGCTATGGCCAAAAGCCATGGCGGCGATGGTGATGCACCCGGCGGTGAGCGGAACTAAAGCCATAATCGCAATCTATGTGGGGAATGCGCTGGCGGCTAGTGACCTGGGTCGCATCCGGTAAACCCGCCATAAAAAATTTTCCTTATTGCTGATTTCCTTGACAGATCAGCCCCGAATATCGCGAAAAGCGCTTTCGAATCAGCGGATTTTGTAAAATCGGGGCTTAATGCGCCCTAATGCCGCTATTTTGAATCTTTCTTGACACTAATGCTCATTTGTAGCATAACTCCCATCCCTTATACTCGGGCTGAGCATAAATACTTGGCAGTCCCGGTTTGAGGCAAGAACGAATGGACAGGAAGAAATGACGCCAGTCCCGGCAGCGTGCGCCAGCACAGGCCGGGATTCATCCGGGACCTGAAGCGGGGAAAACCCGCCCCGGTTATGAGAAAGTGAGACGGTTATGGTCGCGCTGCAGAATGTATTGTCCCGCAAGATCGATGGCGAGGGGTTGGCCTATACCCGCGAAGTGGCCGACGCCACCGCCCCGATTTACGCGCGAATGGCGCGCGTGGTACCGGAGGTGGAATGGCCTTTCCATGCACCCTACATTCATCGCATCAACCAGCTGAAACGCGAGCTTGATGCTGTCATCCTGGCGCATAATTACCAGACGCCTGAAATCTTTCATGGTGTCGCCGATATTGTGGGCGACAGTCTGCAGCTCGCGCGCGAGGCGGCAAAAACATCAGCCAGGATCATCATTCAATGTGGCGTCCATTTCATGGCCGAGACATCAAAACTGCTCGCCCCGGAAAAGACCGTTCTGATTCCGGATATGGATGCAGGATGCTCGCTGGCATCCTCGATCACGGGGGGCTGACGTCCGATTGCTGAAACAGAAATATCCCGGCGTGCCGGTTGTCACCTATGTCAACACATCGGCGGACGTGAAAGCTGAAAGCGATATCTGCTGCACATCGTCAAATGCGGTTGAGATTGTCGAAAGCCTGGGCGTGGATCGCGTGCTGTTTTTGCCCGACCAGTATCTGGCCGCCAATGTCGCCAATCAGACCAGTGTCCAGATTATTTCCTGGGCCGGTCAATGCGAAGTGCACGAGCGTTTTTCAGCCGCAGAGATTCGGCAGTTCCGCGCTGATCATCCCGGAATCATCGTGCTGGCGCATCCGGAATGCCCACCCGAAGTCGTAGCGGAAGCCGATTTCGCCGGATCAACAGCGGCCATGATTTCCTATACCAAAACCAAACGCCCGCCGCGTGTCGTGATGGTGACGGAATGTTCGATGAGCGACAATGTTGCCGCCGAAGTACCCGACGTTGAATTCATTCGCCCCTGTAATCTGTGTCCGCATATGCGGCGCATCACTTTGCCGAAAATCCTGCGCAGCATGGAGACCCGCACCCATGAAGTGCTGATACCGGCGGATATTGCAGCGCGTGCGGTCGTACCCATCGAACGAATGCTGGCAGTTGGTGCGAAATAGCCCCTGTATTTCAGAATTGAGAACCTGATGAACGCGATAGAGCGGATAGATGGTGGCGATGTCATCGTCATTGGTGCCGGTCTGGCCGGTGCCTTTGCCGCCCATCGGCTGCTGGGGCTGAATGTCACCTGGATTGCCACGCGCGCGACCGGTGATGAAGGATCAAGTGCCTATGCACAGGGTGGCATTGCCGCAGCACTCGGGGCAGACGATTCACCTGCGCTGCATCTGGCCGATACCATCCGGGCGGGTGCGGGACTGGTGGATCAGGCAGCCGCCCTGCAACTGGTCACCAATGGCCCGGCACTGGTCCGGCATCTGGCTGAAATCGGCGTACCATTCGACCGTGACCAGACCGGTGCATTGGCTTTGGGGCAGGAGGCGGCTCACAACAGACGCCGCATTGTTCATGCAGGCGGTGATCAGACCGGCGCGCAGATCATGCGCAAACTGGCCCCGATCGCTGCCAGCCAGCCCGGCGTCAATTTATTGTCCGGGATGATCGCCGAAAGTCTTGTCGTTACCGATGGCCGCATTGCCGGTCTGATCGCACGCCGCCAGAAACAGCAATTTCTGATCAGCGCGCCATGCATCCTGCTGGCCACGGGCGGTATCGGCGCGCTATACCGCGTCACTACAAATCCACCTGATTCCGCAGGCGAAGGTCTGGGCATGGCCGCACGCGCCGGTGCAATGGTTGCCGATCCGGAATTCGTGCAGTTTCACCCGACCGCTCTTGACGTCGCCCGCGACCCTGCCCCGCTTGCATCCGAAGCATTGCGCGGCGAAGGCGCATGGCTGATCAATGATCAGGGTAGCCGGTTCTGTTTTGATCATCATGCAGATGGCGAACTGGCACCGCGCGATGTGGTTGCACGCGCCATCTGGTCGGAAATCGCACAAGGTCGCAAAGTTTTTCTGGATACACGTCAGGTTCTGGGCAGCAGCATCGAAACCCGCTTTCCAACGATTTTTCATTCGGCGATGGAAGCAGGCATTGATGCGCGTATCGCCCCGCTGCCCGTGGCACCGGCAGCCCATTATCACATGGGTGGCCTTGCCGTTGATGCACAATGCGCAACCAGCGTTACCGGCCTTTGGGCTGCTGGGGAAGTGGCGGCAACCGGCGTACATGGTGCCAACCGGCTGGCATCCAACTCGCTGCTTGAAACACTGACCACCGCCGATGCAGCCGCCGCTTCCATTCGTGACTTCAGTAAAATCAGGTCGCGGATCGGCGCGGTATCTGCACTGCCCGGCGGGCCGATTGATCCCGTCTGTGCCTCGCGCCTGCGCGCAATCATGAGTGCGGGTGCCGGTGGCCTGCGCGATGCCAGCGGCATGCAGTCAGCCCTTGATGCCATCGATGAAGTTGAGACCGCAATGTCACCGAACGCGGCATTGGCCAACCGCCTTGCTGCCATGCGACTGGTGCTGGGTGCAGCCTTGATGCGGCGCGAAAGCCGTGGTGCCCATGCCCGCAGCGATTTCCCGCAAACCGCCGCACTTGCCCAACGTCGGTTCCTGACTCTGGCGGATGTTACGCCAGCCCGACATGCAACACGCCGGGCAATGGGGGCCTGAACATGACACTTGCTGCACTGCCCCCCATCATTGTTGCCGAAGCGGTCAGTCGTGCATTGCTGGAAGATCTGGGTCGTGCCGGTGATCTGACCACCAATGCCGTGATCCCATCAACCGACCGGCTGCGTGCGGTGATCGCTGCCCGCAAGGCAGGCACGGTTGCGGGACTTGATCTGGTCGTTGAAACATTTAGCCAACTTGACCGGCATGTTCAGGTGACGCCGCACGTTAAAGATGGTGCAAAGGTTGATCCCGGTCAGGTCATTGCAGAAATTAACGGACCAGCACGCGCCATATTATCGGGCGAACGCACGGCGTTGAATTTTCTTGGTCATTTATCCGGCATTGCCACAGCGACCGCCGCACTGGTTGACGCGGTCAGGGGCACGGCTGCGCGTATCTGCGACACACGCAAGACCACACCGGGCCTGCGCGCACTGGAAAAATATGCCGTGCGTGCAGGGGGTGGTTTCAATCACCGATTTGGCCTCGACGATGCCGTGCTGATCAAGGACAATCACATTGCTGCTGCTGGGGGAATCACCCCGGCCCTTGAACGTGCTTTTGCGAAAGTGGGGCACATGGTCAAGATTGAGATCGAGGTCGATAATCTGTCACAATTGGCCGAAGCGCTGGCAGCGGGTGCGCATGCCATCCTTCTGGACAACATGTCGCCTGCTGAAATGGCGCAGGCGGTCAAAACC
>CAISDR010000178.1 GCA_903884125.1 uncultured bacterium | reverse complement strand
GAATTATTATCATTAATCGGATAGTCGGAAATATTGCGACGAACATTTGGCGTGATCGCAAAATCTTCGTATTGGCGTGTCTCCCAATCTCGACCGGTGCTTGGAAATTCGCTGGATTTTGGCCATTCGCCCTGTTCCAGGCAAAGGATGTGCATCCTGGTTTCAGCCAGACTCCAGGCAATTGCGGCACCAGATGCCCCCGCGCCGATGATCAGCACGTCGACCCGGTCGGTCTTCACCGCCTGTTGTCCGGAATGAGCAACCCTAGTTGATCAGATTCCATTTGCTTCTGCTGCCTGCTCGATCCGCCGTCAGCATACTCTCTCGACCGCCTGTTCAAGACGCGCGAGGGTTCCTGTCACATCGTAAAGTTTGTCCAGCCCAAACAAACCAACACGAAAACTGCGAAACTCGGGGCCCTCGCCAACTTGCAGCGGAACACCGGCTGCCACTTGCAACCCGGCCTCGCGCAAACGCGAACCGTTTTGCATATTGGGATCGTCGGTATAAAGCACAACGACGCCGGGGGCGCCAAAGCCTTCTGCCGCCACCGACCGGAACTGCCGCCCGGCAAACATTGCTCGTACTTTGTTGCCCAATGCCCATTGGTTTTCTGCCAGGCGTGCAAAACCATAATTTGCGGCCTCACTCATCGCGGCATCCAGTCCGACGAGCGCATCTGTCGGCAAGGTCGAGTGATAGGCATGACCACCACCCTCATAGGCCGCAAAGATTGACCGCCATTTTTTCAGGTCCAGTGCAAAGCTGTCCGAAGTCGTTTCGGCCAATGTCGCAACAGCTGCGGACGAGAACATCACCAATCCAGTAGACGGCGAGGCAGACCAGCCTTTTTGCGGCGCTGTGATCAGAACATCGACACCAGATGCAACCATATCCACCCATACCGCGCCCGATGCTACGCAATCCAGGACACACAGCGCGCCGACATCATGGGCTGCCGCCGTCATGGCCGCCAGGTATTCGGGCGGCAGGATAATCCCTGATGACGTTTCCACATGGGGTGCGATCACCAGTTCCGGTCGAAAATCCCGAATAGCGTTAACCAGCTCGTCAATCGGTGGCGGCGCAAACGGCGCCTGGGATCCGGCCCCGATCGGCTTTGCTGTGATCACGCTGGTATCTGCCCCAAGGCTTGCCGCCTCGAATATCTGGGTCCAGCGATAGGAAAACCAGCCATTACGCAACACCAGTACGCGCTTGCCACGGGCAAACTGGCGGGCAACCGCCTCCATGGCGCAAGTCCCGCCGCCAGGGACCAATGCTACCTGGTCCGCGTGATAAACCTCGCGCAGGGTCGCGCCAATCCGGCGCATGACGCCCTGGAATTTGGCTGACATATGGTTCAGGGACCGGTCAGTAAAGACTACTGAATATTCCAGCAGGCCATCCGGGTCTACGTCATTTCGAAGCGCGCTCATCATTCACCCTGGTTCAACTTTTACGGACTGGCCCATTTGGCCTCACGTCGTCGAGAATAGTCGACGCCTGTCTGAAATAGAAGACTGCATGATCCCAGATTGCAATACCGGCTCCCGGACCGCTACGGCCAGTTCAACACGGGCATTCTGTGGTTGGTGGCCACGACCCGAATGCAAGCGTGCGCTGCAACATCGTCACCGCCAATTGGCATTTCACTTAAAAACACCTTGACTCAAGCAAACCAGCCCCCGAATGATCCTGAATGGCTAGGGGCGAAGCGACGCCACACAAAAATCCCAAAACGGATTGCGTCGCGCGTATTTTTGGGGGCAACTGGGGAATGTTGGGAATAATCACGCGAGCCCCGATTGAGTCGGGCATTTTATCTCGATCCTGGGTTCAATTGATCATCGGCATTGTCTGCATGGCGATGATAGCCAACCTTCAATACGGCTGGACGTTGTTTGTTGGACCTATCGACGCCAAATATCATTGGGGTCGCGCGGCGATCCAGGTTTC
>CAISDR010000177.1 GCA_903884125.1 uncultured bacterium | reverse complement strand
CTTGATAAAGGCAACCGTCAATCCCAGAACGCCCACATAGAATTCAAGGGCGCGATCAAGATTTCGAACTACAAAATTTGCGCGCTGAAACCGCACAGCTGGTTTTTCCATGTCACTTTCCGTTCAGAGTTGCTGGTTTACTTCATAAAAATATCCATCCAGATCAAAAAACGTTGCGCCCAACATTTTCTTTACGCCCCCATCCGGATTTGTAAACGACCAGTCATAGGGTTCGGCATGAATATGACTGCCTAAAGAGCGCGCCCGCGTGCATGCACCTTTCGCATCATCGGACGCAACAACAAATATCGGGGCGCCAAACACGACACGTCTTGGCAATTCTGCAGGCGCCGGCATAGGGGGATCAAGCCATTGCAACAGTCCGATCATGCCCACCACCGGATCAACACAACGCATGATCACCAGATGGGTCCTGTCGCCCTTTCCGCCTGCCGCCAGTCCAATTCCGGAAAGTGTAAATGGTGTGTCGAGCCAACGTGTCATGCCAAAAACATAGGCATACCATTCGGCAGCTCGTTCCGCATCACGAACCATTAATGTCGTGCGCTTGATCAGATCCGTCATAGGAGTAATGTGCCTTTGAACAAAAAACCCCGGTCGCTGGAATAGCGACCGGGGTAAAAAGAGGAAAAATTAATCCAGCCTAAAATTGATACTTGACACGGAAGGCCCATGTTGCCGGATCATTCGGATAAATCGTTACTGAAGGAGACACCGCATTACCCAGTTGCAATGCGGTTCCATAATATCTCTGATCAGTAACATTCTTGCCTTCGGCCGAGAAGGTCCAGTGATTGTCACTGGTTGTATAAGCAACCGAAAGATTGACCAGATTAAGATCACGCGTTGCAACAAGCGGTGAATTTGCAACGTTGTTAAAATACTTATCATTATGGCCAAGATCGGCATTGAAGCGCCATTGTCCCGGCACTGCAAGTTCCGGCGTAAAAGAAACGCCAATGAGGTATTTGGTCGGAATAATTCCCTTTGGCTTTCGATTTGAGCAGTCCTGAAGCACGTTGAACGCATCGGTGCAAGGAAACGCTGACGTGTACTTGCCATCGGTTATCGCCAGGTTGCCATAGATCTGAACGCTATCCGTGACATACCATGTCGGCTCAAACTCTATACCCTTTACCTGCGCACCGGCTGCGTTTGACGTGTAACTGCTAAGTGTTCCGGGAACAAAGACCGGCAGCTGCATTCCCGTGTAGTCAGCCTGGAACAAAGCGACGTTCGCGCGCAGACGATTATTAAAGCCCTGGAATTTGACCCCAGCCTCGTAGGAATTCACTTTCTCAGGGGCGTAGGAAAGCGGATTGGGGAAAATCGCCGATGGATTAAGCGCATTCCATCCCCCACCCTTGAACCCTTTGGTAAATGTGAAATACGCAAGAATATCCGGTGTTGCCTGCCATTCGATGCCAGCCTTTGGCGTGCTGGCGGAAAACTTGCGGCTAAAGCCCAGCTGCGGCGTTTTCAGGAAGGTGCTGGTATAGAAGAACTGACCATAGTCAGCCGTCTCGGTCGTATATCGCAGACCACCGATCAGGTTCACGTTATCAATTATTTCAAACGAGCCCTGCCCATAAACCGCATAAGCAGTATTGGTCCGGTAACGATTCGAGAACGGGGCGAACTGATATTCAAAATCACGGCCATCCTCCTTGAAATAATATGCGCCAACTACGCCTTTCACTCGCCTGCTTTCATAGGTCGCATTCAATTCCTGACTGAACACGTCGTCATGCACATCGAATGACGAGCCTGTAGCAACCCCCGTTGCCACATACGCGATGGGTATCACCACTTCGCTGCGCATGAATCGATAACCGGTGATTGAATTGATGGTCACTGGATCAAGATCATATTTCGCATTCAGCGTAACGCCATATGTAACGAGCTTCTGTTCCTGGCGACCACGCAGTTCAGAACTGAAATAATCGCGGTTCAGCGTTGCTTCAGGATTTACCACACCGGGTAATGTAGTGATCTGCGAACCAACAAAGGGATCAGAGCGGTCAATGATATAATCAACTCCCAAAGTGGCTTCGAACTTCGCAGTCGGTGTGAATAGCAGTTTACCGCGAACAGCCTGATAATCCTTGTTGTTCAGCTTTCGGTCATAGTTTGGATCAGTGGTTATGCCGTCTCGTTCACGCGATATCGCGCTGAGGGAGCCAGCAAGTACACCATCAATCAGCTTGCCGCTGACATAACCGCGCAGGTCCAGCCGATTGAAGCTGCCATAAGTGATATCGCCAGCACCCGTGAAATCCATTGTCGGGCGCTTGGTTTCAATCTTAATCGCGCCACCGGAAGTGTTGCGGCCATAAAGTGTTCCCTGCGGACCGCGCAGGACTTCCAGCCGGTCAATATCGAAGAAATCAAAAAATGCACCCATGATGCGGGGGTAATAGACACCATCAACATAGACGCCCACCGCAGGATCAAACAGAAGCCCCGCATTATCCTGACCAACACCACGCAGAAAGATGCGTGCTGCATTTGATACACCAGTTGTAGTCTGAATCATGATGCCAGGAATTTGCGCCGCCGCATCACGGACATTGGCGATCTGGCGTTCATCAAGGGTGCGTGGGGTAAAAGCCGAAATGGCGACCGGCGATTTCTGAAGGTTTTCACTGCGCCGTTGCGCCGTAACGGTCACTTCTTCAACCGTGCCGGACTTGGCTGGCACCGTATCAGCAACAGCTTCACGCGCAGCACCTGAAAAAATCGTAAGCGCAGTTATACCTGCGATTCCAATGCGAGCCATGTTCATGTCAAAATCCCCTTGTTGCCCCACGCCAATCGGCCTGAACTAATGGTATAATTTTATGCCATTCAGTGAAAGCATCAAGTTTCCATTGCCTGATGCACGTGTATTTTTGAGGCTGCGACTTTTTGGCAACATTCGGACCGCGCCACCACCTGACTATAATTAGTCGCATATTTTCTATGGATTTAGGGGCATCATATGATCGATCTGTTCTATTGGCCGACCCCAAACGGGCAAAAAATCTCAATCCTTCTCGAAGAATTGGGCCTTAATTATCAGGTCAAAGCGGTCAATATCCTGCAGGGCGACCAGTTTTCGCCGGGGTTTCTGGCGGTTAACCCAAACAATAAGATTCCGGCCATCACAGACCCGGATGGGCCGGATGGCCTGCCGATCACCATTTTTGAGTCCGGCGCGATCATGATCTATCTGGCCGAAAAGCACGGGCGATTTTTGGGTCATGGTCCAAGACAACGATTTGAAATCCTGCAATGGCTGGCTGTTCAACTATCCGGTATTGGGCCCATGTTCGGACAATGTGGACATTTTCTCGGCTATGCACCGGAAAAGCTTCCTTACGCAATCGACCGATACAAAAATGAAACCATTCGGCTTTACCGGGTCCTTGATCGCCATCTGGCATCTTCAGAATTTCTCGGCGGTGTCTATTCGATAGCTGATATGGCAACCTGGCCCTGGATACATGTACGCTGGCTGCATCAGATTGACATTGATCAGTTCCCAAATGTTAAGCGCTGGTATGAACAGATCAGTGCGCGTGGTGCCGTCACGCGCGGCAGCTCGGTTCTGGCGGATCTGATGGAAATCGGAAACCCCAATCCGAAGACATTTGAAGTTTTCTTCGGCAAATCACAGCTGGATCAGAAACTTCATTCAAAGTGAGATCGCGGCCCGACGCGCGGCTTGTGCGCTTGGCTGAATTGAAACAGGAATTGTTTGCAACATTTGGGACAAAACGAAATGCTTGGTTCAATTTTGTGCGTGACATCGACAATCACTGATCTTGATAAGTCAATTGCAGCTTATTCTGGCGCACTGGGCTATCAAATCATAAAAATTGGGCGCATCGAACCTGACCAGGCGGCAAATTGGAATGCATCGGCCGCCGCGGGACGACGTTATGTGATTCTGGCACCAGGCGACGGCGAGATTGTCTTTCTTCGTTTGATTGAAAATCCGGAATCAATCCACGTTCCTGCCCATGCAACTTTCGGCTGGAATGTAACCGAATTTAATGTGGGCGGTGTCGAGGCGCTTAACAAACAGCTTGCTGGTGGGCCGTTTCAGCATGTCGCGGGCCCAGCACCGCTCAGCATGAATACCGATATCACGGCCATGCAGGCTTTGGGGCCGGACGGTGAACTAGTCTATTTCACTCAGATAAACCCCGGTCCCAGAACCGGTCATCTGCCCCAACGTGAAATGGGCGTTGGCCGGGTCTTCATCATGGTGCTGGGGGTCAACGACCTTGATTCAGCAGCAATTGAATTCAAGGAACATTTTGGATGCGAAATGACCTCGCCAATCCGATTTTCCAGCACACTGATGTCGAGCCCCCTGGGACTTCCGGAAACTCATGAATTTCGCATGGGACTCGTGCGGCTTCCTGGGAAATTTTCGCTTGAAATCGACGAACTTGGCAGCCACGCACATGCCAGACCGGTTTTTAAAAATGATCTGCCATCTGGCCTTTCCATTGTCAGCTTTGCAACAAACGATCTGGACCGTTTTGGGGCAACCCATGGCGTTCCAATTTACAAAGCCAACACCCCATTTGGTGACGCACGCGCTGCCATTGTCCAAGGCCCCGGCAGTTCGTTATTTGAAGTCATCTCAACCTGATCAACAAATCAGATTTATTGGATGCTTCATTTTACGGGCCTGGTCTGACACCAGGCAAATCTATTTACGCCCACCAAAAATAAACCAGCTAACGCCATTGCCGATTTGTGGCGCAGAAACCTCACCACGGGCTGCAGCATTGAAAACAGCATCGGAAACAGTGCCATAATTGTGAATGCGGGTCTGCATATATTTATCCGCGCTAAACCCCGCTTCGACTACCAACCTTGGAAGGCTTTGGGCACGGAACTGAGCGTAAAACGGTTCATTATTATAGTAGGCATCCCAATCCAGATAAAAGGCATGGAATGTATCAGTGTCCGTATTGGGCGGCAGTTCCTGATGGATCATGATGCCGCCTGGCTTTAGCACACGATATATTTCGGCCAGAATTTCCCTTGTCACAGTGATCGGCAATTCATGGAAAAAGAAGCTGGACACCACAAGATCCATACTGTCTTCAGCGAAATGCATATGCGCTGCATCTTCCTGCGCGAAGTGAACACGCTTGCCCAGCGCCTCGGCCCGGGCATGGCCATAACGCAATCCTGGTGCGGCAATATCAATGCCATGCGCGTCGATGTCCGGATAGACATCCAGATAAGGCAGAAGATTGTGACCGGTCGTGCAACCAAGATCGACCATCCGTTGAGGTGCAAAATCTGGATAGGCAACTTTCAACCATCGCGCCATTGTCGCGGCAACCCCGCCGCCCATCGACCGCAATTGCAACCCACCTGAAAAAACGGCCGTGCCGTGTGAATATATTGCACCTTGAGTCACATCATCGGGTGTAAACTCTGAGTGAAAATTGCCAGGCATAAGATGAATATCCATTGCCGTGAAATGTGCTGGCAGATCCAGTTCCGGATTTAAGGTCAGACTTCCCCCGCTGGGCTTAACATCAGCAGCAATACGCGCGGCGTTCCTTAGATCAGCAGCAGCGCGTTCAACCTGCGGCCGGACAGATTCCCAGACCATTTCCTGGGCGTCGTAGCGTGCAGCACTCCACAGCTGGAAAAACACCTCGTCCTTCATTGCCTTGCGCACAGCCACGGGGTCTGCCGGGGGTGCTCCATGTTTCAAGGCGTATTGAGGCGCAACCCGTCCCTCATAGATGGCGCGCATATCCGGCGACAGGTCGGCCATCAGGCTCTTTCGAAGGCCTGATACAAATCGCTGGCGGGCCAGTTCATCGCCGGTCGGCTGGCACAGGGCCTCCACATTGGGGATTGAATTATTAGGCATAGATGCGGTTTGGGTGGTGGTCATTTCGG
>CAISDR010000176.1 GCA_903884125.1 uncultured bacterium | reverse complement strand
TCAGGCCTTCAGCGAACTCGATGAAGATATCGATTACTTCATTATCGACTCCGCGGCCGGGATAGCTGACTCGGTGGTTACATTCATGCAGGCGGCACAGCGCAGGTACATCGTGATGCGTGACGAGCCTTCGTCGATCGCGGACGCTTACGGAATGATCAAGGTACTCTCTTTGGAGCATGGTTTGAACGAGATATACCTTGTCCCCAACATGGTAGAAACTCAGGAGGCTGGAGAAGTCCTTTACAGGCGTGTCAATGACGTATGCAAGCGCTTTCTCGGAACCAGTATCGGGTATCTGAACTCCATCACAAACGATGAACACATGCTTGGTGCGATTCGAGCTTACAAGTCCGTGCTTGAGTTTGCACCGGGGGGGAACGCTTCGAGAGATTTCAGGCAATTGGCGTTGGCCACGGAGGGCCTTGAGCAACTCAGCGATGCAACGGGGGGCATGCAGTTTTTCCTCGAGCGGTTTATCGGTCGCGTCTCGGCGGCATGAGCAAAGCACGTATCGCACTCTATGACCAGGTCGGGCCAGGCTCAGGATCTGAGGCCTATGTTCTCCAGCACCTGGGGCTGGTGAAAAGGGTCGCCCTGCATCTTCAGGCGCGAGTGCCGAAATTTATCGAACTGGACGATCTGCTTCAGGCGGGAATGCTGGGCCTGGTACAGGCTTCGCGGTCGTTCGATCCCGGGAAGGGGTTTCCGTTCGAAGGCTTCGCCTATGTGCGTGTCAAAGGCGCCATGTTCGATGAAATACGTCGGCTGTCCTACCTGCCGCGATCTGCGGTGGCGGTGGGCAAGGCCCACGCACAGTCAACCAATGAACTGTCCTCGCAGATGGGGAGGTCCCCTTCGCATGCCGAACTTGCGTCCTTCATGAACAAGGACGTGGAAAGCTTGCACAAGGAGCGTGCCGAGTCGGTTCGGTTTCAAACTACCTCCATCGAAACCTTGCCCGAATCGGTGGAAAATATTGCGGCCGACGACAGCATGCGACCGGACGTGCTGGTTGAAAATGCGCAGTTCATGGAGGCACTCCAGGCGGCCATCGACCGGCTTCCTGAGCGGGAGAAACTCATCATCTCGCTTTACTATGTTGATGAAATGAATCTCAGCGAAATCGGCAGCATTGTCGGCGTCAGTGAGTCTCGCGTCAGTCAGATCCTTTCCGCAACGGCGAAGGCACTGAGAAAAACGCTTCAGGTCTGACGCATTATCCATTTCTGAATCGACAGGCTATGCCCGTTCTCCTGACCTGGCCGGTTTCGGCTCTTCTCGTCTGGTTCGGCACATGGTTGATTTATGTGACGCTGGGTTCGGCAGGTCTTGTTTCCCCTTGGCCTGCAGTCTGCGCCTTCGCGGCGGGGTCATGTTCAGCGTACTCGGATCGACTCGTGCCAGGCAGTTGGCGCTGGCGTGCGGATTCCCGCTGTCGCTGGTTTTCACGGAATCAACCTCGGTGTCATTTTGGGCATGGCTGGCCTTGTTAATCATGGCGTTGCTGATTTACCCCATCCGTTCCTGGCGCGATGCGCCCCTGTTCCCTACGCCTTTGAACGCCTTGCGAGATGTCCCCCCATTCGCCCCGCTCGAGGATGAAGCCAGGGTGCTGGATGCGGGGTGTGGCTTGGGAGATGGCCTTCTGGCATTGCGCCATGCCTATCCGAGGGCTAGTTACTTCGGGATTGAAGCCAGTTGGCCATTGAGGGCATTGGCGTCCATCAGGTGTCCTTGGGCCAAGATCTGGCAAGGTGACTTCTGGAAGGAGAGCTGGCGAGGATATTCGATGGTGTACCTGTTTCAGCGGCCGGAGATCATGCGCCGGGCGGTTGAGACG
>CAISDR010000175.1 GCA_903884125.1 uncultured bacterium | reverse complement strand
CGGCGCTGGTTGATCCGACGCTGATCAGGGCACAGGCAGCGCGTGAAATCGAATTGCAGGCGCGCATTAATGCTGACCCGGAAATGAAGGCCACTTATGGCGATGCCTTTGGCAATATTGCCACGGCCATGGCAAAATATCGCGATCAGCGCGACCGGATGACCATGACGGAAGGGCGTGGTGGTTTCAGCTCCACACTGTTTGCAAATGCGCTGACTTTCGTGCGCTACGCACAGGAAAGCGCGTTGCCCGAAGAACAGCGCCTGCGTGAATTTACTACGGCCAATTTCACCAGCCGCAAGCAGAGCTTAACGTCGGATGCCCCGATCTATCCTGAGCTGGAAAAACTGCGGCTGACTTTTTCACTGACTAAACTGCGGGAAATTCTTGGCACCGATGATCCTTTGGTGCGCAAGGTGTTTGGTAAGCGCTCTGCTGCGGAAATCGCAAATGACCTTGTGGATCGGTCAACCCTGATTGATGGTGCCAGCCGTCGGAAGCTGTTTGAAGGCGGGAAGGCGGCGATCGAGGCATCCAACGACCCGATGATTGTCTTTGCGCGTACCCTGGATCCTGATTTTCGGGCCATCCGCAAAACGTTTGAGGACGAGATTGAATCCGTTCTGAATAAAAATGAAACGCGCGTAGCACTAGCAATGTTCAAAGTTTATGGAACAAGCACGTATCCGGATGCCACGTTCACCTTGCGTCTGTCGTATGGGTCAGTGAAGTCGTTCATGCAACGGGGCAAGATGGTGACGCCGATCACGCGATTTGCCGGGCTATACGAACGTTCGACAGGTGTTATTGATCCTGCCGGTGCATCGGACGCCTTCCGCCTGTCCAAGCGCTGGTGGGATGCAAAGTCACAGATCAACATGAACCAGCCATTTAATTTTGCATCGACCAACGACATTATCGGGGGCAATTCCGGATCGCCCGTGGTCAATGCCAAGGGCGAAATGGTCGGATTGATTTTTGATGGCAATATAGCCTCGCTGGGTGGGGATTTTGGCTATGACGGCGAGACCAACCGGGCGGTTTCCGTCAATGTCGGCGCACTGCGCGAAGGGCTGGGCAAGGTTTATGGTGCCCAGCGTATTTTGGAAGAGCTTGCACGATAGGCCCGATCCATTGATCTGATCTTGGCCAGGTAGATTTTCGTTCGGGGGGACGCGTTTATGGCAAATGTGAAGACGAAACTGTTTCGGCCATTTATGCCAAGTTCGCGTCAATTTCCCGAGCTTACGCCGCTACCATTGATACTGGGTACATTGCTGGGTGTGATTTTCGGCGCGTCATCACTCTATCTGGTTCTCAAGGTTGGGTTGACCGTTTCCGCCTCGATTCCGGTCGCTGTAATCTCGGTCAGCCTTTATCGGGTCATGGGCCTGATCGGCGTCCGGCCAGCGGGGATATTGCAGCATAATATCGTGCAGACGGCCGGATCCGCAGGTGAATCAATTGCCTTTGGCATTGGTGTCACCATGCCCGCCATTCTGATCTTAGGGTTTGATCTTGAAGTGATGCGGGTGACCATTGTTGCCGTATTGGGCGGGTTGATGGGCATTTTGATGATGATCCCGCTGCGTCGCGCATTGATTGTCGAACAGCACGGCATTCTGAAATACCCCGAAGGGACGGCCTGTGCCGTCGTCCTGAAAGCATCGGCAAGTGCCGAAGACAAGCAGATCGCAGCAGAGTCCGTTGGTGAAGGATCAGCGAAATCCACGTCGCAGATCGTGGATGCCGGAACGATATTCACCGGCTTTGGCATTGGCGTTATCTACAAAATGGCCATGGCCGCATTTCGCCTATGGAAAGATGTGCCGTCCAAGGTATTTGGCGCTCCCTTTGCCGGTGGGTCGATTGCAGCGGAAGTATCGCCGGAACTTTTGGGCGTCGGTTTCATCATTGGCCCGGTGATTTCGGCAACCATGTGTGCCGGTGGCGTACTTTCCTACCTGATGCTGATCCCCATGATTAAATATTTTGGTGCCAGTGCTGGGATTGTGGCTCCGGGTCTGAAACCGATTGCCGATATGTCACCAGACCAAATTCGCGGTGCCTATATACTTTATATCGGTGCGGGTGCTGTGGCGACGGGTGGCTTTATTTCCATGGTCCGTTCATTGCCGACGATCTGGCAGGGGATCAAAGGGTCAATGGGTGATCTGGGGCGTGGGGCGAAAGCCAGCATCGGCGAACTTGCCGGTGCAATGCGCCCGCGAACCGAACAGGACCTGTCACTGAAATTCGTGGCCCTTGGTCTGGTTGTGCTGGTGGCGGGCATTCTACTGGCCCGGTCATTGCACATGAATATTCTTGGCGCGGTGCTTTTGGTGGTTCTGGGCTTCTTATTTGTCACCGTTTCATCGCGACTGACGGGTGAAATCGGCACCTCTTCAAATCCGATTTCCGGCATGACGATTGCAACGCTGCTTATCACTTGTCTGGTCTTTCTGGCACTGGGATGGACGGGGCCAACCTATTACGTCACTGCATTATCGGTGGGTGGCATTGTCTGTATCGCAGCTTCCAATGGTGGCACCACCAGCCAGGATCTGAAAACAGGGTTCTTGCTTGGTGCCACCCCGCGCAAACAGCAGGTCGCCATTCTGGTCGGCACGTTAGTGTCAGCACTACTGCTTGGGCCTGTGCTGCTACAGCTCAATGAGACCGGTACGGTTTATGTGCCGCTGTCAAATATAACTGTCAGCGTGCCCGCTGACGAACTGGCGCAAATGCCGTTTGAACACCTGATGGGGCCACAGGCACGTGACGACGCGCGCGAATATCAGGTGTGGCACAAGCGCGACCGCGAAGGACTGGCACCCGGCCGATATCTGGTCGATACAGCAGGCCAGCCGGTCTATCTGGTTGATCCCGGTATCAACGGGGCCGAGCGTGTGCGCCCGGATGGGTCACCCGTGGTGAAATTCGACGCGCCCAAGGCAACACTGATTTCATATATCATCAAGGGCATTTTGAATCAGGAACTGCCCTGGTCACTGGTGATTCTGGGCGTGATGATTTCTGTCGTGCTTGAACTTCTGGGAATACCCAGTCTTGCCTTTGCCGTGGGCGTCTATCTGCCGCTTGCGACCACAACACCAATGATGGTGGGCGGAATAATACGCTGGTTGGCTGATCAGCGGATGCGAAAACATCTGGCGCACAAGGATCTGTCCGAGGAAGAACTGCTGGCTGAAGCTGACAGCGGTCCCGGCGTTCTAATGGCATCCGGATATATTGCCGGTGGTGCTATTGCCGGAATTGGTATCGCCTTTATGGCGGGCGTGCTGGGCGAATGGGATGCCTATTTTGACGCGGTCATGAAAGCGGGCAATCCATTCTTCCATGGACCTAATGCCGACTGGCTGTCGCTTATTCCTTTTATCGCTTTGTCAGGGTGGCTATTTGTTGTTGCCCGGCGACAAAGCGCCTGATCGCCAGAATGAAAAATGCCACCTGTTCCAAGGTGGCATTTTTCCGTTTCCATGGTGGGCGCGACAGGGATTGAAACTGTGACCCCTCCCGTGTGAAGGGAGTG
>CAISDR010000174.1 GCA_903884125.1 uncultured bacterium | reverse complement strand
CCCATTTGTCGTCGGGCACGCCTATCACGGCGACATCGGCAATGGCGGGATGGCCGAATAGTGCATTTTCAACTTCGGCGGGATAGATATTTTCGCCGCCCGATACAATCATGTCCTTGACCCGGTCATGGATATATAAAAATCCATCGACGTCGAAAAAGCCTGCATCACCGGTATGAAACCAGCCATTGCGGATGGCCTTGGCGGTGGCATCCGGATTATTCCAATAGCCTTTCATCAACGACCCCGACCGATAGACGATTTCGCCAACCTGTCCGGCGGGAACCTCGCTACCCTGCTCGTCGACGATACGGATTTGAACGCCCGCCTGTGGAACGCCGCAGGACCGCAGTTTGCCCAAGGCCGGATCGTGTTTGTCGGGGCCCAAAAATGTTGCACCACCCAAAGTTTCGGTCAGGCCGTAAAGTTGTGTGAATGAACATTTAAACAGCGCCTGCGCCTGTAACAGCAGTTCTTCGGCAATGGGTGATGCGCCATAATAAACATGCTTCAGGCTTGAAAAATCCACCGGCATTTTTTGTGCGGCCTGCACCATGAACAAGATGACGGCGGGCACCAGAAACGCCGCCTCGATCTTTTGTTCTGGAATTAGGCGCAGGATCAAAAGCACATCCACTTCGGCCAGGATCACACTGCGCGCACCTTGCGCCAGCCCTATGATCCCCATATTGACCCCGGCCACATGAAACAGCGGCATGGCCACCAGTTGCACCGAGTCGGGTGACAGGTGTGCCCAACCCGCCCGATTGGCCTGATTGAACAGATCGGCGTAATTGGCATGCGTTAATTGCACGCCCTTTGGATTGCCGGTGGTGCCCGAGGTATAAAGCTGGATCACATCGTCATCGGCTTTTCCGCTCTGTGTGACCGGGGCCTCAGATTGCGGCGCGCGCCAGTCATCAAAAGCTGGCCATGTCGCATGGCCACCATCCATGGCGATGACGTGTTTCAGTTTGGGCAGGTCCGGCCAGATCAGATTGATCAGGGGTATGAATTCACGACCCACAAATACGATCTCGCACCCGGCATCGTCCAGAATGAAACTGACCTCCGGCGGTGCCAGTCGCCAGTTGATGCCGACCACAACCATATTGGCTTTGACCGCCCCAAAAAACAGTTCGAAATAGCGGTCGGAATTCTTGCCCAGAAATCCGATACGTGACTGGGGTGGCAGCCCCAAAGCCTTCAGACCATGGGCGACCTGATTGGCGCGGGCTTCCAGTTCGCCATAGGTGGTTGCACGTCCATTGGCCCAAAGGGCAATCGCCTGCGGCTGGCGACTGGCCCAGAGCGGTAAAATATCATCGACCAGTGCAATGGCCTGCTGCTCAATCATCTCGGCGGTTCCCCCAACTTGAACTTTGATTTACCGGCACTTTAGCGCGCTGGTTGTCCAGGCAAACCAAAAATTTTCCGCGGGCCTTGAAAACCAAAATTCAGCTTCCCATCTGTTGCTCATCGGCGCTTGAAAGCAAGGCCGAGCTGGTTCGACCCATTGGGTGTTCCGGAATTATCTAATTGCATCCACTACGCTTTTGGAGGTTGTGGCGATGAGAACTTTTGATCTTTCCCCCTTGTTCCGTTCGACCGTTGGCTATGATCGTCTGGG
>CAISDR010000173.1 GCA_903884125.1 uncultured bacterium | reverse complement strand
GGGAAAGTGCTGGCGCCTGAAAAGAAAAAGCTGCGGCAAAAACCGGGACACAAATGATAAGTAAGAGGCACAACAGCGTGCCGCCAAGCACCCATGGCACTACGGGCGTCAGCCCGGCAAACATAAGGCGCCACTCTGATTGCGGAGATCGACTCGGGAAAATCAACACAGCATTCGCAACAACCAGAACGATGAACGCCAATGCCCGGGCCCCGTCAGTTGCAATCCCGTTCGACAAGGACCAGAAATAAAAAGTTGCGGCTGCCAAGGTAACCAAGCCCCCTTGAGCCAGGCTGAGCACAAGCTGCCGCGTTGAAACCAGATGTTCGGTGACTGATCGGGGGGGCTCCTCCATCAGTCCAAGCTTGCCCGGTTCGGCTTCAAAGACGATTGAGCATGCCGGATCGATGATCAGTTCAAGAAAGGCAATGTGAATCGGAGCCAGAATCAGCGGCGTTCCGAACATCACCGGCAAAATAGACAAGCCGATGATCGGGATGTGTACTGCCAGGGTATAAACCATGGCCTGTCGGAGATTGGCAAAAATGCGTCGCCCCAAGCGTATGGCCGCAACAATGGCGCCAAAGTCGTCTTCAAGCAATACCAGTGAGGCAGCTTCGCGGGCAACATCAGTACCGCGCTTGCCCATGGCAATGCCGATATGCGCGGCCTTAAGGGCCGGGGCATCATTGACACCGTCCCCCGTCATTGCCACGACTTCGCCATTTGCTTTAAGCGCTTCGACAATGGCGAGTTTCTGCTGTGGTGTGACACGAGCAAAAATATTCACAGAGGCGATACGCGCCGAAAGCACCTTCACATCCATCGACTCAAGCTCAGCGCCGGTAACGACCTGACGACTGTCAATCCCGGCACTGGCTGCGATAGCGCGGGCGGTGCGCGGATGGTCACCGGTAATCATGACAACACGAATGCCGGCTCTCAGGCACTCGGCTACCGCGGCAGGCACCTCCGGGCGCAGCGGATCAGCCAGCCCGATTAGCCCGACAAACTCGAAATCGAAATCGTGCTGGATCTCCGGAAAACCATCCTGAACACCATGTCGGGCCCTGGCCACGCCCAGAACGCGCAAGCCATGATCGGCCATGATCTCCGCTTGATGAGCCAAGCTGTTTCTGTCGGTTTCCGTAAGGTGACAAAGATCGGCAATGGCTTCCGGTGCGCCCTTTGTCGCCACAATATGGTGACTGCCGCTTTCAGATTTCCATAGATGTGACATGGCAAGAAGCTCCGGGGAGAGCTCGTACTCCTTTGCCAAGGACCAATTCGGATGCAGGTGCTCGGTGTCGGCCACTAAATCGTTGGCAAAACGGTGAAATGCCTGCTCCATTGGGTCGTGCGGATCGGTTTCGCTGGCTAGAACCGCATATTCGAGTAACTCGTGATACGGTTCGGGAAGAACCCCTCCAGCAAGATTCTTAATTTCAAAAATATTTCCATCGACCGATAGGGCGGAGACTGCCATGTGGTTCTGCGTCAGCGTTCCTGTTTTATCTACGCAAAGAACAGTGGTTTCCCCAAGGGTTTCAATCGCGTTGAGGCGTCGCGTCAGCACCTTCCGGCTGGCAATACGACGCGCCCCCATGG
>CAISDR010000172.1 GCA_903884125.1 uncultured bacterium | reverse complement strand
CGAAAAGTTCAAGGCTGAAATCATCCGCGATCTGCCGCCGGGCGAAGATGTATCGATCTATTTTCACGGTGACTGGTTTGACCTTTGCCGCGGACCCCATCTGGCATCAACCGCCAAAATTGGGACGGCGTTCAAACTGACCAAGGTTGCGGGTGCTTATTGGCGCGGTGATCACCGCAATCCGATGCTGACGCGTATTTACGGCACCGCGTGGCGTGACCAGAAGGAACTGGACGCCTATCTGTTGCGGATCGAAGAAGCCGAAAAGCGGGACCATCGCCGCATCGGGCGCGAAATGGACCTGTTTCACTTGCAGGAAGAAGCTGTCGGTCAGGTATTCTGGCACCCCAAGGGCTATACGCTGTTTCGCACGCTGGAAAGCTATGTTCGGCGCAAATTCCAAGTGGCGGACTATGTCGAGGTAAAAACGCCGCTGCTGATGGACCGAAAGCTGTGGGAAGCGTCCGGCCATTGGGAAAAATATCGCGAAAATATGTTCATCAGTCATGTGGACGAAGGCGAAGGCAACGAACCGCGCATCATGGCGGTCAAGCCGATGAATTGCCCCGGTCACGTGCAAATCTTCAAACAGGGGCTTAAATCCTATCGCGACCTGCCGATCCGCATGGCCGAGTTCGGATCCTGCCACCGGTATGAACCGTCCGGGGCCCTGCATGGCATCATGCGCGTGCGTGGTTTCACGCAGGATGATGCCCATATTTTCATGGAACCCGAACACATGGTGGCAGAGGCCGCACGCGCCAGCCGCCTTATATTTGATGTGTATAAAGAACTGGGCTTTGAAAATGTACAGGTAAAGTTATCGACCCGCCCGGAACAGCGTATCGGCTCGGACGAAAACTGGGATCGGGCCGAAGCCCAACTGGCAAAGTCCTGCGATGACGTGGGTGTGGAATATATCCTGAACCCGGGTGAAGGCGCGTTTTACGGCCCCAAGCTGGAATTTACATTATTTGATGCCATCGGCCGTGGCTGGCAATGCGGCACGGTTCAGGTCGATTTCAATCTGCCGGATCGCTTTGAAGCTGAATATGTGGGGGCTGACGGCCAACGGCACCGTCCGGCCATGCTGCATCGGGCCGTGTTGGGTTCGATGGAACGTTTTGTCGGTGTACTGATCGAACATTACGCCGGGAAATTCCCTTTGTGGCTGGCACCTGTTCAGGCGGTAGTTGCAACAATCACGTCCGAGGCGGATGGCTACGCCCATGAGGTGCAGGCCGCATTGAAAGCGGCCGGACTGCGCGCGGAAATCGACCTCAGAAACGAAAAGATCAATCTGAAGGTGCGCGAACATTCGCTGGCGAAAGTGCCGGTGCTGATTGTGCTGGGCAGGCGCGAAGGTGAAAACCATTCCGTGTCGATCCGCAGACTTGGCGCGGATACCCAGACAGCAATGAGCCTTGATGATGCGATAACATCGCTGGTGGCCGAGGCGACACCGCCAGACCTGCGGCCAAAGGCTTAGGCGTCAAATCCAAGCTGCCGGTATATATCTTCTGGTGTGAGACCACGTCGGCGCATGTCAATCAGACTGGCCGCCTGATTGCGCTTGGCAAATCGCTGACCGTATTCGTCCAATATCAGCCGATGATGGGCATAAGCTGGCACCGGCAGGCCAAGCAGTGCCTGTAACACCCGCTGGATGTGGGTTGCATGCAGAAGATCATCACCACGGGTAACCAGATCGACACCATGGGCAGCATCATCCACTACGACCGCCAGATGATAGGCGTAGCCTGCATCCCGTCGTGCCAGAACGATATCACCCAATGCCTGCGGCATAACCTCAACAATGCGATCATGTTCGGAAAATTGCAGGCGGCCCACTTTGGCTGAAGCCGCCATTGCGTTTAGTCTTATTGCTGGCTTTAGCCCGGCAGACAGATTTTCAGCCACCTTTCGGGCATCAAGATTGCGACAGGTGCCCGGATAGATCGGCCCGTCCGGGCCATGGGGTGCATGACCGGCGGCGGCGATTTCAGCGGCAATCTGCCCGCGCGTGCAAAAACAGGGGTATGTCAGCCCCATTTGCTGCACGTGTTCAAGTGCTGATTGATAATCCGCCAAATGTGCAGACTGAATACGCACCGGTTCGGGAAATTTCAGTCCAAGCCAGCGAAGATCATCAAGGATTGCTGACATAAATTCCGGCCGCATCCGCACCTGATCAATATCATCAATCCGCACCAGAAAGGTTCCTGAACCGCCTGCCGCACGCGCAGCCGTAATCGCACTGAATGCGTGACCCAGATGCAGATTGCCTGACGGCGATGGTGCAAAGCGGGTGACGGTCATGACCGCGCCAGATCAGAGCCCCGGATAGCCTGCATAGGAATGTTTAAGTGTCGCATGATTTAGAATCATCTCGGCCTTGAGACTTGTTCCCGTCGCATCAAAAATTGATGTGTGAACCCAGTAGGATTCTGTACGTTTGCTCTCAGACAGGGCCAGAATTCTGCGGCGGATCAGATAATCCTCACCAACAAACAAGGGGCCGTCGATCATGCGAATTTCCTGATCGGCAAAAAGGCCAACTGCAGGCCCCTTGACCGGAAAGCGTGCTTTAGCATTCGAATATTCAGCAAGGACCGAAACCATCTCAAGCGGAATGATCGCCCGGCCCCAGGGCGAGTCTTTGCCATTCGCATACCAGGGCGAATTTTCTGTAATGACTTTCAGTTTTTCATTAAGTGAAAACGGATAAAGTGCACCCATATGCTGATCCGGGTCCATACGCACCGGCTCATCCTCGGCGCCGGTCATGCCCACATGCAGATCAGATAGTATGACCAGATTCTGCGCGGGCCTTAATGCCGCGATGCGCTTTTCCAGCAATGTCGTCCCGTGGTCCGGGCCAAGGCTGGCGCTGGCTTCCAAGACTGGCGTCCCATCGGCCTTTTGCGCATAGGCATTCGTCGTCAGCCTGTCACCATCGGGCAGTTCAACAAAGGCCCTGACCTCTTCGCCTTCGACCACCATGTTCTGGTAATGTGCAGACAGACATCCACGTTCAAACCACGCATTGCCCCAGATTTTAGCCAATAGCGGCGGGAAAAGGCTGAAATGGGTTGGCCCCTCGATGGGACCAGCACGAAATCCCAGCTTTTCCGCCATGGCATCATCGTGAATGGAATTATGCCCACCATATTCCTGATCGGCCAGCATCTGGTGCGGCGCGCGCAATGGCCCCATGAGCACAAGCTTGGTTGAAAATGACATGAACCGTCCCCCATTTGTTTTGCAGCAAGCCCATTTTTTTCAGACAATAGGTAACAGATCGAACGCTGAACAGAACCAATTCAGCGGCAAGGGGGAAACCAATGGGATATTTGCGCTTGCGCCAGCTTTGTCTGGTTGCCCAGGACCTTGAGGCGCGGGCAGACGAAATATGCCGGACCTTTGGTCTGTCGATAGCCTATCGCGATCCCCATGTGGCGGAATTCGGGCTGGCCAATGTTCTGATACCAATGGGCCGGCAACCAGTATTTCTCGAAATCGTATCGCCCATTGCCGCTGATACCGCCGCCGTACGATATCTGGAACGACGCCACGGCGATGGCGGTTATATGTTCATTTGCGATGATGCGGACTGGGACAGATCGCGACGGCGTTTTGAGTCCATGGGGGTGCGCGTGATCAGGTCCGGTCAGGCCGATGATGACCCGCCTGCCCAGAGCATGCAACTGCACCCCAAGGACACCGGCGGCACCCTTCTGGAATTTGACCGGCACGGCGCGGGCGAGGATTTACGTGGTGGCTATCGCTGGGCAGGCCATCAGTGGCAGTCACATATCCGGGAAGCACCGGTTGTCAGTGTGCAGGGCGTTGAAATCCAGTCGGCAGACCCGGTGCGATTGGCCAAACATTGGGCCAGGATATTTGACCGACCGCTCGGCACAGAAAATGTTCTTGAAATTGACAATGCTTTTGTGCGGTTCGTCCCCGATCAGGATGGCCGCGGCGAGGGACTTAGCGCCATTCACCTGCTGATGGCAAACGGCGCGGATGATCAGATCGATTTGTGCGGGGTCCGGTTTCATCTGCATGACGGGACCTGACCATGAATGGGTTGACGCATCACAGCCAAAGGCTCTATCCCCGGATCAATATTACCCATTGCTCAACCAGACGGACCAAACCTGATGACACCCTCTGCCCTGCCCCAGCTTAACGGCCCACGCCTTGGCCCGCGCGACGGCAGCAAACCGGACTGTCTGGTCATATTGGCCCATGGCTATGGATCAGATGGACAGG
>CAISDR010000171.1 GCA_903884125.1 uncultured bacterium | reverse complement strand
TATTCGCCAAGATCGGTTTCCAGCGTTTCGAAACCATTGGCAATCAATGCCTCGTTCAGGCCGATTTCTTCGGTCACCATGGACTTGCCCTTGGTGATTTTACGCGCATTGTTCTGGCGGCAGATGGCTATTACGGCGGCACGCGCCTCTTGCGCATCGCGCGCCCAGTGCACGACACCGCCCTGTGCCAGAACATTTCCCTCGAAAGTTTCAAGGTAATGATCCAGATGGCCCAGCACATGCTGTTTCATGGCCGCAGCTGCATCGCGCAATTGCTGCCATTCCGGCATCCGGTCAACGGCTGCCTTGCGGGCAAAGGGAAAGCCCATTGAAATGCGCCTTAGTGGTGCCTGCAATTTCGGATTTGCAATCGCCTCGGCGGCATTTTCGGGGAAGGAGTGCGCTGTTGATTTCATGACAATTATGGCTTGCCCATTGTTCGCCCGATGGCCGGTCCCTGCATCATATCGGCCAGCACTTCCGCAATATGGCGTACCTTTATGGTTGAACCCTGCCGCGACAGTGTGCCTGCGATATTCATCAGGCAGCCCAGGTCACCGGCAACAATCATGTCCGCCCCAGTGCCTGCCAGATCGTCGGCCTTGCGCTGCGCCATTTGATGGGAAATATCGGGATATTTGACCGCAAACGTTCCCCCAAATCCGCAGCATGTATCCGGCATCGCGGGCTGGACAATGCGTGCGCCCTTTACCTTGTTCAGCAGGGTCTGTGGTTCGTTTCTGATTGAAAGATCACGCAGGCACGAACACGAGTCATGATGGACAATTGTTCCATCAAATGTGCTGCCAATTTCAGGAACGGTCTGGCGCGTTGCAAGAAAAGCCGTCAGTTCAAACGTTCTTTTGGACAGTTCGATGGCCCTGGGGCCATAGACCGGATCATCTGCCAGAAGGGCCGGATAATGGGCAACGACCAAACCTGCGCAAGACCCGGATGGCGCAACCACTGCTACAAATCCCGCCAGTGCGTCGATCATCTGGCGGGCCAGATCCTGTGCCGTTGCCCGATCCCCGGAATTATATGCCGGTTGGCCGCAGCAGGTTTGCGATGGTACTTCGACCACACAGCCACACTGCTCCAGCAGTTTCACCGTCGCAAAACCGATTTCAGGTCGCCAGAGATCAACAAGGCAGGTGACAAGCAAAGCTGTTTTCATATTCCCATTGCGTCCAAATTATCTCTGAAGGTCAAGGGGTCGATGTGAAAATGCCAGAATGCCCGCCCTAGCCCTGGCAGGGACTGTACCGCGCGCCCGTCTAGGCTGTGGTGATCCTGACCCAATTGTTCCGCAATAGCCCTGAAATAAGCCGGCAGGCGACCGGGTGGATGCAGTTCCAGGATTTTGCATCCGGCCGGGGCAAAAACAAGATTGGTAAAGCCCGCCCCATGGGCACCAATCACAGCCTCGGCGCTTGAGAAAAGTGCAATCTGCTCGGCCATCGACAAATCCTCTAGGCGCACTGACTGAAACCCGTGTGCAAGAAGAATTGATTCAATTTCCGATTCATTTACCAGTCTTCTAAATTGCGCTGCGCCGCGAGAAATAAATATCCGACGCGGACCAGTTGCCTTCATCCACGGCGCAAATTGCCTCCGTAGCCAGGCAAGTGCCGGGCCACTGGCCGTTTGGCGTTCAACATCCAAAAGGCCAGATGCCTGTCTTGGGAAATCAGGATTAAATGCCACCACCAGTCGCCTGAATTCATATCCTGACGCTGGTGCCATGGCATGTAATCGCGACTGGTCAACCCCCAACAGCTCCAGCGACGTTTCCTGAAACGCCATTGGTGCGTTCAGCAAGACTGGCAGCGACTTTGGAAGTGCCGGCAGGCTGGCAAGCCTCGGCAGGTCATCAATCACCCAGTGATAATAATTTGAGGCCCCACCGATCAGCACGGCTGTATCGGAAATGGCCTTGATGGCAGGCATTCTGACCAGGGCCTGCCTGTTATTTTGCGTGCATACGACCAGATCCTGACTGACCACGGGCGCCGTCGTCACCAGATCGCCACTGACCATATTGTCTTGGACAACATAAAACTGGTCGCAAAACACAATGCCGTTTTCAATCGTGCCCAGATGGGCAAAGGGTTGGGGAGTCCGATGGTCGATACTCAGTTCAGCCAATGGGCGGATTGATAGGATCTGTTCACCACGGCCCGGCTGCCGGTCTGAGAGACGCATAAACGGGGCCGACCGTAGGTCACCTGCTTGCAATGCCCGCTGATGCATGGGCGAAGCCGCATTACCCGTTGAATCCAGTGCCAGTGCCAGATCATGCAGGTGCGGCCCGTTTGGTTCCAGCGCCAAGGCACAGGCCAGCGCCCGGCGCGCCTGCGGCCAGTCGCACACGGCGGCAGCCATTTCTGCCCGCAGACGAAAAGGTTCAGGACCCAGGCCAAACAGTTTTGACCGCTGACCAATAAGTTGCTCGACGGCAACCAGGTCCCCCTCATCGCGCCTGGTCGAGGCCAGACAATCATACGTCATGGCCGTCGGCCGATATGCCAGCGCCGATTCAAAGGTCGCCGCAGCCGCCGCCAGATCGCCGCATCGTGCATAAGCCACACCCAGATTATGGCGCGGGTCAGGGTCGGGAAACTGCCCCTGTTCAAAAAGGCTCATCCCCTTTTGCAAGCAGTCGACAGCCTGACCGGGACTTCCTTGGTCGAGATAAAAGGTGCCTGCCTCAACCCATGCCTGCGGCGATTGGGGAAAATCCCGCACCATGTCGGCGCAGGCTGTTTTTGCTGCGGCGAACTGCCCCAGACGGGTTAACAGGCGCAAAAGAAAGATGCGCGGGATCGGGTCCCGAGGCTGGTGATTAATTGCACGGCCAAAGGCGTCAATCGCCTCTTTTGTCCTGCCTTGAATGTCCAGAGCGAACCCCAGCAGAAGGGCAAAGCCCTCATCTTTGGGCGCGTGGGTATTGATCCAGCTTTCAGCCAGGGCCCCTTGGCCATCCATAAGCAAAGCCTGGGCTCTGGCCCAAATTTCAGATGGATCAGGCGGCATGTTTATTCACCCGAGAGACGTTTCCCGGTGCGACGGATTGCCGTTCTGGTGCGAATCTGATCATGAAAATCACTATGCAGGGTCAATGACGCTTGAACAAACCGCCTGCGCCGTCTAATGGACATAGACGAGGGCGCTGATGATTGGGCGCCCGATGATAACAAAAGCTAAGGGTGCACAGGGATGCCGAAAATCACTTTCATCGCCCATGACGGGTCCAGCCGTGAGATTGATGTGGCCGTTGGACTGACAGTGATGGAAGGGGCGGTCAAAAACATGATCCCCGGCATTGATGCAGATTGCGGCGGCGCCTGTGCGTGTTCGACCTGTCATGTTTATGTGGACCCCGCATGGGCGGCAAAAGTGGGTAAACCGGCCGATGTCGAAGAAGACATGCTGGATTTTGCCTTTGAGGTAAAAGAAAACTCCCGGCTTTCCTGCCAGATCAAAGTAACCGATGACCTGGATGGCCTGGTCCTGCGTACTCCGGAAAAACAGTTCTAATTCATATGGTTAGGGTGAATGCAGGGGGTCATTGCTGGCCCTGGTGGCGGTCCCATACCTCGAATTCATAGGCGATGAAGCCTTCCATCATGGCCCGCCATACCTTGACCGCAACATCGGGGTTCAGGCCACGATCAACCGATTCGGCGGTGACTTTAAGCAGCACATCCCTGATTCGCTCTTCGTCACGCACCGTATCGCGGTCAGATTTTATCCGACCTGCGGCTTCTATATAACGCTGCCGTTCAGCCAGCAGCTTGACCAATGCGCGATCCAACCGATCTATTTCCGCGCGAACTTCATCCATATTTTCAGGTTCATGTTCCAACTTGACCATAGGAAATCCTTGAAGGCGACTTAAGAAGCGTGTGACAGCAGGACCGGGGTCGGATATAGCGAGAACCCCCAACATTCAGAAGGCATCGAAATGGCATCGCTGGGATTTGGATTCAGTTTTGACGATCTTTATGATCAGGCCCAGCTTATGCGCTTGGATGCCCGTTTCTTGGCGTTCCTGCAAGAGGGAGATTCATCCCTTGAAGCACGTTTGGCACTGGCACGGCAGTCGCCGTCGGATATGGATCCGAAAGCAACCAGCAATCTGATGATTGAACTTGGTCCGCACCTGGAAGATTTCCTGTCGAATTTGTTTCAAATTGGCCCGGCTGTTGCCGAACTGGCACAGACCCACAGCGCTTTAGCCCCGTTATATTCGGTAAAACGTCTTTTTGTTCAGCGCCGCGCAACCAAAGGGGTCAGCACCGAACAGGCCGAGGCCATTGACGGTCCGGCACTGGCCCGGACGCTGGCCGAGAAATTTGGTCAGCCATTGAATGGCGCTGCCGACGAACTGACCTTTGCCCAGAAAGTTGGTGCCTGGCTGGAAGATGAAACCGCCCATGCCGAAGACCTGGTCCTGGCGCAATCTTATGCCGCCTGGGCAACGCTGAGTTCGGCAGGACGACTGGCGCACAGAGGTGGCGTGCTGTTTCAGGTCCCGCACAAGGTCGACCCCGAACACATGATTCATTTGGCGCAGGGAGATCGTGGCGTGGTGCTGCCGGCCGACCGGTTGCGGCTGCGTGAAGGTTTTGATCTGACCGATCACGGCATGGACCTGACACGCGCGCTGGATCAGGCGAATTACTGCATCTGGTGCCATAATCAGGGCAAGGATAGTTGTGCCAAAGGCCTGCGCGACAAGGCCGGGCCGGATGGTAAGGCGGCGTATAAGAGAAGTCATTTCGGCATCACGCTGGCGGGCTGCCCGCTGGATGAAAAAATTTCCGAAATGAATACGCTGAAATCACAGGGCAACCCGCTGGCGGCGCTGGCAATGGTGACCGTTGATAATCCGACCTGCGCTTTCACCGGCCATCGCATCTGCAATGACTGCATGAAATCCTGCATCTTCCAGAAACAGGAACCGGTTGATATCCCGCAAGTCGAAACCCGCACGCTAAAGGACGTGCTGGATCTGCCCTTTGGATTTGAAATTTACGGACTGTTGACCCGCTGGAATCCATTGAACCTGAAACGGCCTTATCCAAAGCCACCAACCGGCCGGCGGGTATTGGTGGTGGGGCTGGGGCCTGCCGGGGCCACACTGGCGCACCATCTGCTGAATGACGGGCACACGGTGGTTGCAATTGACGGCCTGAAAATTGAACCGCTGCCCGCCCGGATTTCCGGGGTGGATGGATTGGGCAGACCGGTTCCTTTCGAACCGGTCGATCAGATCGAAACCCTGCGGGAGAAATTGTCCGACCGCGCCATGGCCGGGTTCGGCGGTGTCGCGGAATATGGCATCACCGTGCGCTGGGACAAAAACTTCCTGAAAGTCGCACGGTTGTTGCTGGAACGCAGACGGGGATTTTCGATGATCGGCGGTGTGCGGTTTGGCGGCACCGTTACACTGGATCAGGCATTTGATCTGGGCTTTGATCATGTGGCCTTGTGCATGGGCGCGGGCAAGCCCACGATGCTGGATCTTGATAATGGACTGGCGCGCGGTGTGCGCACCGCATCGGATTTCCTGATGGCCCTGCAACTGACCGGGGCGGCCAAGGCTGATACGATTGCCAATATGCAGATCCGTCTGCCGGTGGTCGTGATTGGTGGCGGGCTGACTGCCATCGATACAGCCACCGAAAGCCTGGCCTATTACCCGGTACAG
>CAISDR010000170.1 GCA_903884125.1 uncultured bacterium | reverse complement strand
TCATGGGGTGATTGACGGATGCAGGCTATAATACAATAGCCTGCATCCGCCCCTTACTTTGCCGCCGACACAGTCAGAAGTTCAGGATAATCCTGAACCATGTTCTGTCCGAACAGCGGTTTATAGACGCCTGCATGGCAGGTCGCGCAATTCACCTTTGGTCCATCACCCATTGGTCCCAGACGGTTTGCCGGGAACACCGACTGCAATGGCTCAAGGAAGTTATGATTGAGATCGCGTGCCATTCGTATGCCATGCCATGCCGTAACCCGTTGCGGTGAACTTTGCGACCAGTCGGCGAAGGCCCGGCTGTTATGGCAATAGGTACAGTTGACACCCAGCGCCTTCGACATTTCCGTCATCAGGCCATAGGTATATTCAGTCTGTTTGGTCGACTGCCTGTTGCCATAGGGCAGGGCATGTGTCCCCTGCACACGGATCTGGTCTTCGCCACTCAGATAGTTTGTATCAACATCATAGGGCAGCGAGGTCAGACCCACATTTTCCATGGGCGCATTCTGTTGCGTGCGATAGCTGGTCAGCCCACCGGCCTGAACCAGTGCCGGCTTGTGGAACCAGATATTCGCAGGCACTGGCTGACCACGATGGCAGGTGTAACACGTCACACCGGCAGCGCCCGTATGGGTCTTCCAGTCCTGATTGAGATGTTTTGTCATCTGCAGCATACGCCGGGATACGACTTTGGTATAAAGCGTATCGCTGGCAAAGCCATCTTCTGCATGGCAATAGGTGCATCCCTGTTCAGGGGCAACCCACGCCGTGATGGCATTCATCAGGCGCAGGAATTCATTGGCATCAACGTCACCCAGAACCTGCACGTTCTGATAGACAGCGGATGACAATTGCCCGGCCGGTGCTTCTGCTGGAATTGCATCCGGCAGCTTGTTTTCAGCAATGGCCTTTTCAATGGCTTTTGGCTGATAGACCTGCTGGATACCGACACCGCGATAGCCCTGCTGGACAAAGACTGACCCGGGTGGCTCGAAGACGGCGATGGCGAATACCTCGACGATGATTGCCAGGACCAGAAGGATTTTGATGTCAAAATTCATGGCTGGCCTCCCGGTACCGAGGCAGGATCAATGATGGGTCCATAGATCAGCGGATATGCCGGTGCCACATGGTGTTTCACTGCCCATAAATACCAGTTGTCAACAACGGTGCCGGTCAAAAGAATGCCGATGCCGCCGGTCAGCGGGCATAACACCGCAAACCACCAAGCCCAGCGATGCAGGGATTCAAAGGTTGCATTAAATCCCATGGTCCACCGCCAGAACAACGCTGCCCGTTCGGCCGCAGTACCACGATCCACGATCTGTTCGATTTCACGTTCACCACCAAAGCGGGATACTGCAAGGATGGTTGCCCCGTGCATCGCAAAGAGCAGTGTCGATCCGTACAGGAACGCAATC
Organism: uncultured bacterium; assembly: GCA_903884125.1. Classification (GTDB taxonomy): domain Bacteria; phylum Pseudomonadota; class Alphaproteobacteria; order CAISDR01; family CAISDR01; genus CAISDR01. The sequence goes on along the minus strand of CAISDR010000170.1, from coordinate 1,418 downwards.
GACAGCATGTGGAACGGATTATAGAACAGATTGCCAAATCGGATGGATAACGCCGCCGTCCAGTCCAGATGTGGGAATATGCCAAAGGGCACCGCTTCACCCCAGCTGCCCATGGCAATCGGCCGGAAAAACCCTAAGACCAGATAAAGCCAGATCGCTGATGCAAAGGCCCAGGCGGTATGTGTGCCCATGCCCAGCGCCACCGCGCGCCGATAGGTACGCACCCACCACAAAAGGATTGATGTGGTCAGAAAGAAACCCGCCATCAGCCACCAGCCACCTTCGCGCAGCGGTGGCAGATGCAGCCCATAGGCGGGTGATGGTGGCTCAAGTGCCAGCCACGGCAATTGCCGGATGAATTCGCGCGGGTCCCAGTTCACCGAAGCCCACATATTGAGCCCGATGATTTCAAAAGCGATCAGCCCGCAAAATATCGAGGCAACGCCCGTAAACCCCAAATAAATCGGCCCGATCTGCGCATCACCGATCCAGCCCATCAGGGACAAAAAGCCGGGCTTGCCGTCGCGTGTCCAATTGCCCCGGCCAAGGGGTACACCCGGATAGGCCGGTCCGCGGATCTGGACCCGGGTGAACAGATTTTGATATTCAGCCATTCCTGCCTCCTAAGATCGTCTTGTCTGCGGGCCTAATGCCAGATCGGCAGGCTTAACCACCAACCCCACCATTCCGGCCAGCCGCGCGACCAGAAGGGGCCGCTGATGATGATGCAAACGGCACTCCAGAACCCGGCATTCAGCGCAAGAAACAGTCCCAGGCGATGAATGCCCAGCGTACCGATCGAATAGCCGATGAAGTCCCGGAAGAAAGTGTTTTCATGTTCCGGCGTTTTTACTGGCTCACCCTTGGCCGGATTGGTAGCCGACAGGATCAGCGAGCCGTGCAGCGCCAGCGCAAAGGTCGTCACAAAGAAGAATGACACCGCCAGCATGTGCGCCGGATTATAGTGGAAGTGAATATACTGGTAGCCCGTGTTGGAGACCCAATCCAGGTGACTGATGATGCCATAGGGAAAACCATGCCCCCAGGCACCGAGCAGAAACGGACGTATGATTACCAGCGAGATATAGGCGAAGACCGCAACCGAATAGGCAACGGGGATATGATAGCCCATGCCCAGTTTGCGGGTTATTTCAGTCTGTCGCAGCGCCCATGAAATGAAAGCACCGGTCGCACAGAAAGTGATCAGTTGCCACAAGCCCCCTTCGCGCAATGGCGCAAATCCCAGGCCATATTTAAGGTCAGGCGGGGCGATTGAAATCTGCCACAAATTCCATGTTGGCCCGATGGCGGCACCCCACACAATCAGGGCGGTACCCAGTACCGAGAAAAATATCGTCGTGATGCCGAAAAAGCCTACATAAAAAGGCCCGATCCAGAAATCAAACAGATCGCCACCG
>CAISDR010000169.1 GCA_903884125.1 uncultured bacterium | reverse complement strand
CGCGAAACTCCCGTGCTGCCGCCGTCTTTTGCGCCCCCTGCAGGCAAGTAAACCCTTAGTTGATTTTGGCCGTTTGGATTGTGGCGACACCGGTGTGTTCGTTTTGACCTCGCCATGACTTTAGTTCTTTGGGGATATCGTCGCATAGAATACGGCAAGTTTAATTGCTTTTACCAATACCAATGCAGCTAAAAAACCGCACCATCGCGGTGATAATTGGGGGTGGGGATTGCTATTTCCTGGGAATCAAAGACCAAAAAATTTTGGCCTGGATGCCGTTCGCGCAACCGCAATTATGTTGGTACTACTCGATCATTCCTGGAAATGGTGGTTCCGAACTGGCGGACGATCCGATCTGGTTGCCGGCTACGCTGGCATGGCCGGTGTCGAAATCTTTTTTTCGCTTAGCGGGTTTCTCATTGGCAGCATATTGATCCGGCTTACCCATGACGAAATCAGATTAGCTGAAATAAAAACTTTCTGGTCTCGTCGGTGGCTTAGAACACTTCCTGCATATTGGGCAGTTCTGCTTTTGCTCAACAGTCATTTTTCGACCACACCATGGTACGACGCTCATTTTCTGGTCGATCTTACAGATGATTGGTACAGCCCCTTCTTTCTCCAGAATTTTGTATCCGGGGATAAGTGGACACAATTTTCAACTGTGACCTGGTCGTTGACCCTTGAAGAATGGTTTTATTTTTTCTTTCCTATATTGCTTGGGATATTGGGAAAATTCGCCACTTCGACGCACAAACAACATATGGTGCCTATGGTTTGTGGCGTGCTTATTTTCGCCAGTGTACTGATTAGGTTTTTTGCCTGGCACGAAAATGATCCCTTTTGGGGACCAAATTTAAACATTAATCCGCTCCTGCGACTGGATTGCGCAACAAGTGGTGTACTTGCCGCATGGGTCGCAAATCAGATGAAAGTCTCCAATAGACAGGCGGCGTTCTGCCTTTTGATCGGTATTGTCTGCATCCTCGCAATGTTGCGCGTTTGGATCTGGACGTTTGAATCTGCTCGCTGGGTTGGCTGGCTTTCCGGGTTTGCTGTTGCAGCTTATCAATCAATTCGGCCAATTCTGATTGAAGCACCTGCGGCTTTTATTGTTCTGGGCGCGTATTCAGTTCTACCAACCGCAAACCGGCTAACTACAGACATTGTTGGTTTTATTGCCCGTATTTCGTATTCGCTCTATCTGGTTCATCTTCCGATTTTTTACTTTTCGAATGCACACCAACTTAGCCTAGAGTCGGATTGGGTCCCCAAGATATGGGTTACATTCTTAGTGTTTTTTGGTGCATGGGTCCTGCACAAGGCAATCGAATTACCTGTGATAAGATTTCGCGATAAATCCCGTCTACATCCACGCCAGCCTTTAGAAATGAATTAGATTAGTAAGTGTTACGGCCGAACAACCAACCTAAAGACGTTTCGGGATCACCACGTCCAGATGTTCGTAGCCGCGCACGAATGTTGAATAGGTGCGCTTGGGTTCAGCAACCTGTTCGATGACGGGGAAACGCTTCAGGATTTCTTCCCAGATGATCTGCAACTGCAATTCAGCCAGACGATTGCCGACACAGCGATGAATGCCAAAGCCGAATGACATGTGACGGCGCGGATTTTCGCGGTCGATCAGGTATTCATCTGCGCGTTCGATCACGTCACCATCGCGATTGCCGGATACATACCACATGGCGACCTTGTCGCCCTTTTTGATCTTCTTGCCCCGGAATTCAATATCTTCCAGCGCTGTTCTGCGCATATAGGCCAGCGGTGTCTGCCAGCGGATCGTCTCTGACACCATCGAGGGGATAAGTTCCGGGCGTGCCCGCAGCATCGCGTATTGTTCCGGGTTCTGATTAAGCGCCAGGATCGAACCGGTGATCGTGTTGCGCGTGGTGTCATTGCCGCCAACCGTCAGCAAAACGACATTTCCGAAATATTCAATCGGGCTCATGTTGCGGGTTGCCGGATGATGCGCCAGCATTGAAATCAAATCACCGCGTGCGTCGTCGCTGTTCACCCGCTGGTTCCACAGATTGACGAAATAGGCATAGAACTCGTTCATCTCGACCATTTTCTGTTCGAACGTATCCACAATGCCAAAGCCCGGCCGTGCGGTGGTCACGTCCGACCAGCGGGTCAGCTTGCGTCGTTCGTCAAATGGAAAATCAAACAGGGTCGCCAGGGTCATCGTAGTCAGTTCGATTGACACCTTGTCCACCCAGTCAAAGGGCTGGCCAATCGGCAGGTCGTCGAGAATTTTGCCTGCGCGTTCGCGGATGATCGGCGCCAGCCGCTCCAGATTGGTCGGTGATACCGCAGGTGTTACCGCCTTGCGCTGGACGTCATGCTTGGGCGGGTCCATGGCGATGAACATCTGCAGGGGTTCAGCATCACCCATGGCACCGGCCAGCGTGATCCCGCCAAGGCTGGATTCAGATGAAAAGACCTGATGATTGGTATCAACGGCCATGATGTCGTTATATTTGGTGATCGACCAATAGGGGCCGAATTCACCATCGGCGCAGTAATGAACCGGGTCTTCGGCCCGCAGCCTTTCAAAATAGGTCAGCATCCGGTTGGACTGAAACAGTTCGGGCCGGGCCACGTCCAGCTTGTCCAGCGGGATCGAATATACCGCCTTGCGGAAATCCTCGTCGTTCAGCGTAACCTTGGCATTCATCTGAAATCTCCGCCCATTTTGCGTTATGGTGGCCTGTGACCTTGAGACCATTTGACCACAATAACGTCGATCTGCCCACCCATGGGCCCTATGCCCGATGGTCGCACACAATTTTGGACTGTTGGACAAGCCGCCAGAAGACCATTGAACTCCGGCCATAACTTGGCGATGATATTCCCTGAAATTCCACACAAAGGAGCTGCCGGG
>CAISDR010000168.1 GCA_903884125.1 uncultured bacterium | reverse complement strand
GGCCATTCCGGCAGATTGCGCATGATGATCGCAACACGATCCCCCTTTTGGACGCCCTGGTCGACCAGCGCGTGTGCCAGTGTCAGGGTGGCGCGGGCAAATCCTTCGAAACTGGCGCGCTCGTCATCATTGACCAAAAAAGTTTTAGGCCCATGGGCGCGGCCAAGCAGAAACGTATCGCGCAAAGTGGGTGGCAGATTTTTCCACACCCTTGTCGGGATGCCACGAATGATTTTTTCGTCCATTTCAAAGGGCGATCCAGGGGCGGTCAGTAACTGATTGACCTTGTCCATGGAAATGCGCGGAAATGCCGACGATGTGGCTGTTGCATTGGTCACGGGCTTCATTCTCCCCAAGAGGTGGATTTTTGTCGTTAATATTTACTTAGTGCGCCAATTGATCGTATGCAATCACTCTGCTGCTGCTCGCTGAAAGGCTGGGCGTGCCGCCAGTCGCGCGTAATAGGCCGCAACATTGGGAAATGCGTCAAGTTTCATGAACCGTGTTGCCAGATGGACGCTGTAGCCCACTGCAATATCGACGGCGCTGAACCCGGATGTCAGCAAATAGGTCTGGTTGGCTAATATTTGATCGATCACGCCCAGAGCCTTTTCAAGGCGGCGCCCTTCAAGTTTTGCCACCACGGGGGATCTGTCTGGCGGGGCTATAAAGACCGTCTGCTGCACCAGGCTTGCCCCGTGAACGGCCACGGTTTCGGCATAGTGAAGCCATTGGAGCCATTTGGCACGTTCCGGATCACCGGGATTGCGGCCCAGCGGATACTGCTTCAGATCATATTTTTCACAAACATATTGGGCAATGGCACCGCTTTCAAACAGCGTGATATCGCCATCGACAAGAGCTGGCACCCGGCCCAATGGATGAATGGCCAGATAATCATCGGCGCGTAATACCGACAGGTCAAATGGCATTGCGCAGAGTTTGAATTCCACACCAAGCTCGTAAAGTAGCCATAATGAGCGCATCGAGCGCGCGCCCATCACATGGTAAAGCGTAATCATATAAGCGGCCCCCCGATTGTTCTCGCGGTATCGCCCGCGTTATAAGCAGGCTAAGCCAAGATCGGGAACAAGCCAAACCCGCTGACAAAAAAAAGGCGCTGGTGCTGGCAGATATGCCCACAACCAGCGCCCAATTTGCCGTCAGGGGCCAAAAGCCCCAAAAGTTGGCTACCTGAACAATCCCAGCAACGTCTGAGGTGCCTGATTGGCAATGCCCAGTGACTGGGTGCCCAATTGCTGCTTGATCTGCAATGACTGCAGGCGCGCACTTTCCTTGGCAAGGTCGGCATCCACCAACGCGCCCAGACCCTGGGTCGTGGCATCCGAAATTGCATTGTTGAAGGTAATCTGGTTGTCCAGGAACTTGGTATCGGCGGCGAAGGAGTTCAGCGCTGTTCCGACGAAGTTCTGAGCCGACACAAAACTGGTCGACAGCAGGCTGGCCGCGCCTGTGGCGTCAGTCACAGCAGTCAACGCTGCGGTCACCTGGGTATTCAGATCCTGAGCCGCAATCGTATATTGATTGGCTGAAATATCCTGAATTACCGCCTTGTTTGTGGAACCCTGCGACAACAGGTTTGTGCCATTATATGACGCGCCGGAAATATAGTTATTTACGGCAGTTTTTAGTGTCGCATATTGCGAGTTCAATTGAGCGCGGGCGTTGCCCGTGACGTTTGTGTCAGCCAGCTGAACCAGCACGCTGCGAATATCGGCCAGTGTGTTCGACACACCGGTACCCGCCGCGTTTGCCACGGATAACAGGCCTTTGGCCGCACCTAATTGTCCATTGACAGTAGATATCGCTGATACGTCGGATCTGAGGCCCTGTGCAATGGCAAACACCGCGCCATTATCCAGGGCATCCGACACGCGCAAGCCTGTCGAAATCCGCTTTTGGACCTGCGAAAGGTCCGTTCCAGTGACATTGAGATTTTGAAGCGCAATCTGTGCGCCAATATTCGTATTAACTGAACCGACCATTTTGGCCTCCTAAAGCAACAGTGCACGATACTTGTGCACTTACATGTGCGCGTTGTGAACACAAAACTTTCAGAGCGAGCCAGCAGGCCTGCCCAAAACCACTTTTACCCCGTAATTCTTAACAGTTCATGACTGAATTGTCCAGACTGGACAATAATTCAGGCAAGAATTTTAAGTGAATCCGGGGTATATGGCACCAAATCGTCGTTTTTACCCTGCTCCATCTTTAATACCCAGGCCGAATCAACCAGCAGGGCGCGTCCGACCGCAACCAGGTCGAAGTCCCCGCGGACCAGCATGTCCAGCAACCGATCAATTTTGGCGGTCCCGGCGCTTTCGCCTTGAAAAGTTGCGACAAATTCCTGGTTTAGTCCAACTGATCCCACGGTGATTGCCGGTTTGCCGGTGAGCTTTCTGGTCCATCCGGCAAGGTTGAGGTCCGATCCAGGAAACTCCGGTTCCCAGAATCTACGGGTCGAACAGTGGAAAATGTCGACCCCGGCTGCTACCAAAGGCTCAAGAAACTCGGCCAGCTCGTCCGGTGATTGTGCCAATCTGGCGTCGTAATCTTGTTGTTTCCATTGTGAAAAACGAAATACAATCGGAAATTGTTGACCTGCCCGTTTGCGACAGGCTGAAATGATTTCAGCGGCAAACCGGCCCCGTCCGGTCATGTCACCACCATACCTGTCATCGCGCAGGTTTGTTCCTGCCCAGAAAAACTGGTCGATCAGATAGCCATGCGCCCCGTGGATCTCGATCCCGTCAAATCCCAGGCGCTTGGCGTCTTCAGCCGCGGTGGCATAGGCGTTGATCCGGTCTGCGATTTCATTTTCGGTTAGCGGCTCGCCGACCTTGCGGCCCGGCTTTAACAGTCCTGACGGGCTTACCGCAGGCTGTTCGGGGTTTGCCCCCTGACCAGCCCGGCGCATTGTGCCCACATGCCATAACTGGGGCATGATGTGCCCGCCTTCGGCTTTGACGGCTTTGACGACCTTGGCCCAGCCAGCCAGTGCATCATCACCCCAAAAGCGCGGTACGTTCACATCATTGCCCGCCACCGGGTCATTGATCAGTGTGCCCTCGGTCATGATCAGGCCCACATGATTGCGCGCTCGGGCCGCATAATAGGCAGCCACGTCATTGCCTGGGACGCCATTGGGGGAAAATGACCGTGTCATGGGTGCCATTACCACTCGGTTTCGCAGGTGCATGCCCGCAATGTCAACCGGGCCAAACAGCAAATCATGTCCCTTAGTCATCTTTCCCCCTCAAGCTTTTAAACGCGGACGAATGCTTAGGCCATCCGCCTGCGGCCATGACGCGCCGGACGTCCGTTCTGTTCTGCTTCGCGACGGGGCCCCGCATCGGATCGCACATGATCGGTGCGTTTCGCCTCGCCACTAACTGCCGGGCGCAGTTTTGGCCCGTGCCCACCGCCCGCTGCAAGGGGCTTGTGGCCAGGCTTGGCACCACCGGGTCCCCCATGGCTATGATTTGGACGACCCTGATGCGGGCGCGGGCTGCGATGGTCCGCACGATGTTCACCCTGGGGCCGCTCACCCTGCGGGCGTTCACCTTGTGGCCGCTCGGGGCGCTTTTCGGTCATGCGACCACGTTCATCTGTGCTTGGCAGACGCTTGCGGATCAGGTGTTCGATGTCACGCAGATAGGCGCGCTCGTCACCGGCGCAAAACGATATTGCGATACCCGAGGCACCGGCCCGTGCCGTACGCCCGATCCGATGCACATAACTGTCGGGAATATTGGGCAGGTCGAAATTGATAACATGGCTGACGCCATCCACATCGATACCGCGCGCAGCAATGTCGGTTGCCACCAGAATCGGGATGTGGCCGGATTTGAAACCGGCCAATGCTCGTTCGCGTTGGGCCTGACTTTTGTTGCCATGAATGGCAGCGGCGTTCATGCCCATATCATCCAGATGCCGCACCACACGGTCGGCACCGTGTTTCGTGCGCGTGAAAACCAGGGTGCGGGCAAAATTGCCCTCGCGCAGCAGCTTGGTCAAAAGGGCGCGCTTATCATTGTTTTCAATATAGATGACCTGCTGGTCAATCAGTTCAACCGGTGTTGCAACGGGGGTGACCGCCACATGTTCCGGGTTGCGCAGCAGTTCGCCGGCCAGCGCACCGATTTCGCCCGGCATGGTTGCCGAGAAAAACAGGTTCTGACGGCGGGCGGGCAGGGTTTTCACCAGCCGCCGGATGGGCAGGATAAAGCCCATGTCCAGCATCTGGTCGGCTTCATCCAGCACAAATGTTTCAACCTGATCAAGACGAACAGAATTGGTCTGAACATGGTCCAGCAGGCGTCCTGGTGTTGCCACCAGAATATCAACACCAAAGGCAAGCGCCCGGATCTGTCCACCCACGGGCACACCACCAAAACAGACCAGAACCGAAAGCTTCAGTCCTGCACCATAGGTTCGGAAACTTTCTGCAATCTGGGTCGCCAGTTCGCGGGTCGGGCTTAAGATCAAAACCCGGCACGCCTTGCGCATGGGTGGCTTTGGTGTTTCGGCCAGTCGGTTCAGGATCGGCAGCGCAAAGGCTGCGGTCTTGCCCGTACCCGTCTGGGCGATGCCCAACAGGTCATGGCCAGACAAAATCTTTGGAATTGCCTGTGATTGGATAGGGGTCGGCCGGTCATACCCTTCGGCCTCGAGGGTTTTGAGGATCGACGCATTAAGGCCGAGATCGGAAAATTGGGTCAGGGTCGTAGCTTTCATTTCGCGCAAAGCAGGCCGCGATGCACCGTGCACCGCGCCGTTGCGCTGGGGGTGTGCAATGCCCCGCGTGAAATGGGCAAAACGATGGAATGGGGCAAGGGGTTCGGCGGGCGGCAGACCCGGTTGAAACCGGGCACTAGCGCCGCTCACGCGGCCGAAGCAATTGCGGTCACCGATGGCGACGGGGTGGAAGATGGAGTTTTAGTCCCTATAAGTCAAGGCATATTCTTGTGCGGTGCAATGTGCCTATCGCCTGATCCGTGGGTTGGCCATCCAGGAAAAAGTGATAGGCCCGAGCACCAGCGCACTGATGATGCCCAGGCACAGGGGCAGGCCAATGGCCGGCAGCATGTTCATGACAGTTCCAGTAGCCGATGGGCCAACAAGTGCGCCAAGGCCGTAAAAGGACGAAAAGACGGCGTTGACGCTGACCAGTTCCGGGCCATTATGCCGTTCGCCCAGGATGGTCAGACCCACGGTATAGAAGCCGACAACGATTCCGCCCCAGATGAAAAGACTTGGTGCCAGTATCCATCCGGCATTTGGGAATAGTGCCAGCATGACCATGCCGACAATGCCAGCCAGCGCACACAGCATCAGAATGAACCGGCGGTCAAACCGGTCGGACAAAACACCGATGGGCACTTGCAAGACAACCTGACCGGCGGCCATTGCCGTCAATAGCAGGGCCATCGTATTGACAGTCATGCCGTGGGTCAGGGCATGGACCGGCATCAGTCCGAAAAATGCCACTTCAATCGCGCCATAGGCAAAGGCTGCGGAATAGATCGCCGGGGCCCGGATCACCAGAGCCCACATACTCTGACCGGGATGATCGTCAAATGTCGGAATGGGCGCAGAAGATGTCAGAACCGGTATTGCAGCAATGGCAATAAGAACCGTCGTAATGACGAAAGGCACCGGGCCGTCGCTGCCGACAATTGTCAGAATGACAGGGCCAACCATAAATCCGCCTGACAATACTGATACATAAAGCCCCAGCATGCGACCGCGAATTTCATTGGGTGTAACCGCATTGATCCAGATTTCAGTCAATACGAACAGGGTGGTCAGCGCGGCTGAAAGTGCAAAGCGCAGAACGAACCAGTAGTGCCAATCGCCGATCAGTTCAAAAAGCGGCATGACGATCAGACTACATGCGATACCAGTCAGCAACAGTCCACGCGCCCCCATTATCCGCGTCAGTCGCGGCACGACAGGACCGACAAGCATGGTTGCCATGGCGGTGCAGGCGGCAAGCAGGCCAATGGCGATGCTGGATGCGCCAGCCGATTGCATGCGAATTGACAAAAGTGGCGTCAGCAATCCTAACACCATGCCAAAGATTGAAATGCAGGAAAGAACAGGTGCTGCCCGTCTGAGCGAGTGCGAGAAATCAGCTGAGCTCATCGCCTAATCAGCCGATTGGCACGATAAGTGATCAGCAGTGGCGGAGCGTTTACATCGATATGCCCGATCACCGCCTGTGTCACGTCCATCAGCGGCAGTGATTTTGCCTTGCCTACCGGCATCCATTCCAGATCGAGTAATTCGCCCGATCCTTTCAGTTCCCCGAAAAGCCGCGTGCCGTCCACGTGGAAGAATCTTGCATGGAAGCGAATTGGACTTGATGTCGGTGTGATCGCGCGCGCAATACATGCAAGGGCCGACAGATCCGGCGCCCAGCCTTTGTGGCGAAAGCTATCCCATACCTGACCGACAATATTTCCCGGATTACCGGGGGCACCCAGCAACAGGCCGGTTTCCTCGGCGGTTTCACGAATGGCTGCAATCGCCAGTGCGCGTGCTTGTGCCGCTGGCAGTGACAGGCGACGAATGGCTGCATCGGTAAGATCGGTTGCGGGCGTCACCTTTGAATCGGCGGGGTCCAGTTTGCCGCCAGGAAATACCCAGACATCGGGCGCAAATCGCGCCTTTGGTCGCCGTCGGCCCATCAGAATTTCGTTACCCGTTGACCCATGGCGGGTCGCGACCAGGCTGGCCGCAGGCTTCGGACGAGCTGTCATATGGCAATATGCTCGATCAGTGGTTTGCCATGACGAAAACGTGTGAACGGGATCGGACGTGGGGATTGGGGATCAATCAGTCGCGCTTCTATTTCCGTAATAACCAGCTTGGTAATATTGGGCAGGTCCAGTTCACGGGCTTCAAAAGTTGTTACCCAGCGCAATATCGGCAATTCCGCCGAACCAACCAGTGAATCCAGATCGGCATCCGCCAGATTGTGGGCATCGGCCATAAAAAACCGTGCGTCAAAACGCTTGGGCCGATAGGGCGGTGTGATGGCGCGGGCAATGTAATCAAGCACGTCAAGCGCAGGTAAGGGTCTGGTGTCCGGCGGGATAGGCCGCCCCAATGTCAGGCCTGCTTCTTCCTGGGTTTCGCGAATGGCGGCAATTGCCAATGCGCGCGCGCGGGCCGGGCTGGCACCAAGGCTAAGGCGGGTCAAGACTTCAGGGCGCAATTCTGCTGCTGCAGGGGTGCGAAAATCTGAACGGTCCACGCGCCCGCCCGGAAACACAAACTTGTTTGGCATAAAGGCATGGCCGTGATGGCGCTGGCCCATCAGCACTTCCGGACGGCCGCGATCACGGCGCACCAGAATCAGCGTTGCGGCATCTTTGGGACGCGGGGCACGGGATTTACCGGGCGCGCGGACAGGCCCGTCAATTGTTGGATCATAGGTCATTGCCCCAAGCTAGCGGAGGGATGCCCCAGATGTCCATCTGTGTCAGACTGTTTTCGGGGAACGGGGGCGGTTACGATCAGTCTTCGCTCTGGCTGAAGCCATGCATGCCCAAGGCCCATTGAAGGCCGACCACCGCACCCTTGATTGGGGCAAGCAATGTCAATGACATCACCAGTGCCAATGACGGCCACAGGGCGTATTGAACGGTGTCCGACAGATGCCAGACCTTCCATCCGGCCAGCATGGCACCAACGATCACATGACCGACAATCATGATGGTAAGATAGGGGGGCAGGTCGTCGGCGCGGTGATGATAGAGTTCAAGCCCACAGGCAGGACAATTTGCCCGAACTTTCAGAAAGCCGGAAAATATGGAGGCGCCCGAGCAGCGCGGGCAACGACGTCTAAAACCGCGCCACACCGCCGTTGACAATTGGGTGTGGCGATCCGCGATCTCCTGGCCTTTCGAGGCCAGAGCAGGTTCCAT
>CAISDR010000167.1 GCA_903884125.1 uncultured bacterium | reverse complement strand
TCCATGCCGCGCCCATGGGCCCAAGTCATCATGTCCGCGATCTCGGCCCTATTGGCATCCTTTAGCGCGACCATATTGATTTTGACCGCCAGACCCGCATCAAGGGCTGCGTCGACCCCTTCGATCACGCGGGCAAGATCGCCCCATCGGGTCAGCTGTCTGAAAGTATCAGGGTCGAGGGAATCAATCGAAACATTGATCCGCCTGATGCCTGCCGCAGCCAGATCCCTGGCCATTTTTGCCAGCTGGCTGCCATTGGTGGTCAGGGTCAGTTCGTCCAGCGCGCCCGTTTCCAGATGGCGTCCCAGCCGCTGGATCAGCCAGAGTATGTTGCGCCGGACCAGCGGTTCACCACCTGTCAGGCGCATCTTGCGTACCCCCCGACGGATAAAGGCAGAACACAGGCGATCCAGCTCTTCCAGGCTCAACAGGTCCGCCTTGGGCAAAAAGGTCATATCCTCGGCCATGCAGTAAACACAGCGGAAGTCGCACCGGTCTGTGACCGATACACGCAAATAGCTCACATGCCGCCCAAAGGGATCGACAAGCGGGTTCAAGGAAGTCTTTGCAGCACGATGGTCCATCCCCCTATTATAGGGGCAAATAATCATCGGGGGAAATATGCAGCCGCCAAAGACTTTTGTGCTGAGTCTGGATCAGGGAACAACCTCGTCCCGGGCGATTGTATTTGATGCCGGTGGCCGCGCCGTCGGACTGGGCCAGCAGGAATTACCTCAGATTTACCCGCAGCCTGCCTGGGTTGAACATGACGCCGAACAGATATTTCACGATATTCTGGCCGTCAGCAAAACGGCTTTGGCCAAAGCAAAGATCGAGCCGGGCGATCTGGCTGCCATCGGCATTACCAACCAGCGCGAAACCACGGTGCTTTGGGAACGCACCACCGGAAAACCGATTGGCAATGCCATTGTCTGGCAGGACCGGCGGACAGCCAGTGTCTGTGCCCAATTACAGCGCGACGGTGCCGAGGATCTGGTGCGCCAAAAGACAGGTCTGGTGCTGGACCCATATTTTTCAGGGACTAAGATCGCCTGGGCGCTCGATCACTATCCGGATGCCCGCGCGCGTGCAGACCGTGGCGAGATTCTGGCGGGTACGATTGATTCCTGGCTGCTTTTCCGCCTGACCGGTGGCCGGGTCCATGCAACCGATGCAACCAATGCTTCGCGTACCATGTTGTTCGACATCCATGCCCAATGCTGGAGCCCGGAGCTTTGCGCGCTTTTGCGCGTCCCTATTTCGATCCTGCCTCAGGTTTTGGATTGTGCCGCTGATTTCGGTGTGACCGACCCGGCGGTTTTTGGTGCTGCCGTGCCGATATCCGGCATTGCCGGCGATCAGCAGTCAGCGGCGATAGGGCAGGCGTGTTTCAGCCCGGGCATGATCAAGGCGACATATGGAACCGGCTGTTTCATCCTGCTGAATACCGGTCGAAACGCCGTTTCGTCCCAGAATCGGTTGTTGACCACCGTGGCCTACAGACTCAAAGGCGAAACCACTTTCGCGCTTGAAGGTTCGATCTTTGTGGCAGGCGCCAGTGTTCAATGGTTGC
>CAISDR010000166.1 GCA_903884125.1 uncultured bacterium | reverse complement strand
TCCATGTTATCGAGGAAATCGCTTTTCAAACCAAACTGCTGGCGCTGAATGCGGCCGTCGAGGCCGCACGCGCAGGTGAAAGCGGCAAAGGATTTGCGGTTGTTGCACAGGAAGTGCGGTCCTTGGCGGATCGTTCGCGTCAGGCATCCTTGCAAATACGCGCGCTGATTGCTGATTCCACCAATCAGGTCAATCAGGGTGTGGCGCTTTCGCAAAAGGCCGGCGATGCCTTGGGGCTGATTTTAAACACCGTGATTGCAGTGGCCCAGATCATGCCGGACATCGCACGGGTCAGCAAGGAACAGGCGCGGTCCATCGCCGAAGTGAAAAGTGCGCTGGGTGATCTGGATGCAACTACCCAGCAGAATGCGTCGCTGGTTGAAGAAAGTTCTGCTGCTGCTGCCAGCCTGTCGACCGAGGCATCCAAATTATACGACCTTGTCGAGGGGTTTGGGGAAAGCCCGAAACCCGGCAACTAGCGATCAGACCGACCCTGCCCGTTCGCCAGCCGATTGTTCCTTTGTACCCAGCGCTGCAGCCAGCCGCGTTTTCGCCGATCCGGGCAGGAGCGGCTTTTGCTGCGAGGCATGCGGTGCCCAGCCCGTAAGGGTGATAATTTCAAATGTTGCCCTGATCCGACCATCCGGATTTGAAAACCGCTCGATATAAATGTCCATGGCACGGGCCAGAACCGAACGCGTCAATCCGATACCCCGTCGTTCAATTAGACAACTGGTCTCGCCCATACCGCGCAGGTCACGAAACAGGGCAAGCGGGTGCGCAAAGGTGACATCCAATGTCTCGCGTTCAGCAACCGGCAGGGCAAAACCTGCGCGTTGTAACAGACCTGCACCATCCCGTGCATCGAGAAACGGTGAGACATGCGGTGCTGCCCCCCCCAGCAATTCCAGTTCAGCCTGTGCAAGTGCTTCGCGTAATTCCACCAGTGTTCCAAGTCCGAACAGACTGCCGATAAAAAGGCCATCCGGTTTCAGCGCGCGATTTATCTGGATCAGGCACCCGGGCAGATCATTGACCCAATGCAACGAAAGGGCTGATGTGATCAGATCCAGACAGCCGTCGGCGACAGGCAGAAATTCTTCATCCGCAACGATGGCCATTGGGCCCGCCGACCGGACATAGCCCGGCGCAAGATCAAGCGCATATATTATTTCGATGCCAAACCGCCCGACCAGACGCCGGGCCAACTGACCCTGATGACACCCCAGATCCAGCGTTTTTTGGAAACGCCGCTGTATCGGCTCCAGCCGCTCAACGATACGTTCTGCTATCTCAACTTTCAGGAAATCAAACGACGCAAAATCCACGGCCGCCCGTGCCCGCCGCCGGGCCAGCAGCCTGCGATCAAAAATCCGGTGGATCTTGGATTGTGTATTGGTCATCTGATCCTATATAGGCGGCTATGGCTTGTTTCGCAAAGATTGCGGACCTGACCCGGCATTGGCATCAAGGGGTGCAACAGTTTCAAAATCCTGCTAGGACCCGTCGGTCATGAGCATTGAACAGATCAACCCCCCGACCTTGCGCCGCATTGACCAATTGGTTGAAGCCGGACTGATCCCCGCATCGGCGCAGGCTGAACTTGCTGGCGTCGTTGAACGCTATGCATTGGCATTGACGCCTGCGCTGGCTGCGTTGATCAACACGTCTGATCCGCAAGACCCGATCGCCCGGCAGTTTGTGCCGCAGGCTGATGAGCTGACCACAACCCCTGACGAAAATGCCGATCCCATCGGGGATTTCAGATTCACGCCGGTCAAGGGCATTGTTCACCGCTACCCGGACCGGGTGCTGTTAAAGCCTGTTCATGTATGCCCGGTCTATTGCCGGTTCTGCTTTCGGCGCGAAATGGTGGGGCCAGGCGGCGATAGCCTGACAGATACTGAAATGGATGCGGCCATTGGCTATGTTCAGGACCATCCGGAAATTTTTGAAGTTATCCTGACCGGCGGTGATCCGCTGATGCTGGCGCCGCGACGCCTGCGGGATCTGATCGATCGCCTGTCAAGTATCCCACACCTTCAGGCGATTAGGATTCATACCCGCGTTCCAATCGCGGATCCGGCGCGCATAAATGTCGAACTGCTAAATGCGCTGGAATCGCCGGTCGCACTTTGGGTTTCTGTACATTGCAATCATGTACAGGAACTGGGACCAGAGCAGCGCGCCGCCCTGACACGTCTGTCAAAAGCGGGCATTCCCCTGTTAAGCCAGACCGTGTTGCTGCGCGAGGTGAATAATTCCGTATCTGCACTAACGGATCTATTCCGTGCCCTGTTCAGCCTGCGGGTAAAGCCGTATCACCTGCACCATCCGGATCTGGCGCCGGGCACGAAAAATTTCCGGCTTTCCATCGAAGAAGGGCAGCAGCTTGTCGCGGCCCTTTGGAAGTCCCTGCCGGGACCGGCGCGTCCGGTCTATGTGCTGGATATCCCCGGTGGCTTTGGCAAGACACCGCTGTCCCCTTCAGCCATCGAACCGGCTGGCAATAGCCAATATTGGGTTCGCGGACTCGATGGCAAAGCCATGCTTTACCCGCCATTAACGCAATAGGGCCACTATCACCAACTTGCGTTCATGTTCTTGTCACGACCTTGAACTTTGTGCATAGAACACCCATTGTCATCGTCACTGAAATCAGGATCCAAGCGCTAAAGGTCAAAGCCTGTGATTTTGTACCGTCTCAAATGTGCCTGCGAACATGAATTCGATTCCTGGTTTCGGAACTCGGCGACCTATGACCGGCAAGCTGGCCGGGGTGTGCTTCAGTGCCCGGTATGCGGCAGCAATGATGTGTGCAAAGCGATCATGGCGCCCCGGATCAATCGCACCGACTCAGACCGAAATGATCAGTCCGCACCATTGGCGGAATCTGCGATAATGCCGCTTCAGGACGCTGTTCCATCAAGTCCGGTCATTCCTGATTTGTCATCGGATGCGTTGGCTCCCGACATGCGCACGATGCTGCGGGCTTTGCGTCAGAAGGTCGAGGCGGAATGCACCTATGTCGGTTCGGACTTTGCCAAACACGCCCGCGCGATTGCCGAAGGTGAAAGCGAGCCCCAGGGCATTTATGGCGAAGCTACCCCAGAAGAAGCGCAGGATCTGCATGATGATGGCATCGAAATCGCACAGATCCCCTGGCTGCCGCCGCATGATGCCTAAGCATTGTCTGCCAATGGAATCATGCCGTGGGGATCATCAGCCTTAACTGCAGAATATGAACGCCCAGTCTGCGCCCGAATTTGAACCCGATTTCGGGCAAAAACCCCATATCTTCAAACCCCCAGCGATGATGCAGGGCAAGGCTTGCAGGATTACCTTCCCCAATGCGCGCAATCAGCGAGTGAAGACTGTGCGCACGACCAGCGGCGATCAACTGTTCAAATAATTGGGACCCGATCCCGCGGCCCTTCCAGTCAGGTGAAATATAGACGGACACTTCGCCGGTATCGGCATAGGCACAACGCTCCGAATATGCGCCGATGCTGGCCCATCCAAGAATCTTGGTTCCCTGCTCTGCGACCAGATGCGGATATCTGGCTTCTGTTCCGAAAAACCGACGGGTCATCTGGTCTGTCGTTTTTGTTTCAGAATCAAAACTGCCAGTCGTATGCACAATTGCGTCATTGAAAATGTCTGTTACCTGAAAAATGTCGCGACTTGCCATCGGCCGGATTGTGATGGTCATTCAGATCACCCGTTTGCCATCGGTACCAATGACGACTTCGCCGTCTTCTTTTGTGAAGGGCCGGATGCTGCCGGGCTCCAGCAGATCAAGGACCAGTTCCGATGGCCTGCATAACCGCGTACCCAGCGGCGTTTTTACAATCGGACGATTGACCAGAATAGGATGGGCCACCATCGCGTCCAGAATCTTATTGTTGGAAGCAGTTGCCTCAAGCAGACCAAGGCCTTCTGCCGGTGTTCCCTTGTCGCGCAGGATGATCCGCGGACCGTCCTTCATCTCAGCCAGCAATTCCTGCAGAAGACTTCTGGTCCAACCCGATTTGAGATATTCGATCACATCTGGTGCGTAACCTGCCGCATTGATCATTGCCAGCGTGTTGCGCGACGTACCGCAGGACGGATTGTGATAAATCGTGATTGGAAATCTATCGGTCATGGCATTTCATCCTGATGAAAAAGCCAGCCAAATAAAGGACTGGCAAGAAGTGCCCCCAGAACCTGTGCTATAATAAAACCCGGAACCGATTCCGGTGCAATGCCGGAAAAACTGTCGGTCAAAGCACGTGCGATTGTGACTGCCGGATTAGAAAAAGATGTGGAGGCCGTAAACCAATAGGCGGCAATGATATACAGACCAACCAGAAGTCCAACCCGATCTGCCTGAAAGCGAAGGCCACCCAGTATTGTACCAATCAGGCCGATAGTGGCGATACATTCGGCAAATAGTTGAGCTGATCCATCCCGGAGCCTGTGTGATACCTGCAGTACCGGCAGATCAAACATCAGATGTGCAACCCAAACACCGACAATCGCGCCAATGATCTGTGCGCCTATATAGCCAAAAGCGACCCGCAACGGCATAGTAAGTCGCACGACCATGACCAGACTGACCGCTGGATTGAAATGTGCCCCAGAAATCGGCCCCAAAATATTGATCAGCACAACAAGTCCTGCACCGGTGGCCAGCGTGTTCGCCAAAAGCGCAATGGCGACATTTCCGCCCGACAGGCGTTCGGCCATGATCCCGGAGCCCACGATCATTGCCAGCAAAAATGCAGTTCCCACCGCCTCTGCAGCCAGCCTGCGAAACAATGTCGGCATTGGTTTCAAGATGCGGACCGCACACTGACGGGATTGCAAATCGGCTCACATCCTGACGTGCCGCCACAGCAGTTTTCGGTCAGAAAAGATACCAGTTCATTCATTGTCTGATAGTTGGCGGAATAGATCAGGGAACGCGAAATTCGCTGGCAGGTCACCAGCCCGGCGTGACTGAGATGTGAAAGATGAAAAGATAAAGTCGGTGCTGGCACCCCGAGGCGCTCCGCGATCTGACCGGCCGCAAGCCCCGTCGGGCCGACTTGAACCAGCAGACGAAAAACTGCAAGACGCGTTTCCTGGGCCAGGGCAGATAGGGCGGGGATGGCAATATTTGATTCCATATTTCGATAAATATAAAAATAATTTGCGGCCGTCAACCGGCACCATGCACCCCAATCCTGCGCAGCGTCTTTAATTTGGCCAGACGCAGAAACGTCAATTCCGCTTTTTGCTGAGGCACATATAATTGACCGAACAGTCCGGGCCTGTGCGCCATCTGTCTGTAAACGGATTGAAAGAAAATCCCAGCGGGTTTTCCGGTTTCAGACCCGCGCTTTCCAGATGCAGCGCCAACTCAGCCGGGGTGACAAACTTGTCCCACTGATGTGTGCCACGTGGTAGCCAGCCAAGGACATATTCTGCCCCCACAATTGCGAGCGCATAGGATTTCAGTGTTCGGTTCAATGTTGCAGCAATCATGACGCCGTTTGGCGCAACCAGCTGCCCGGCCGAACGCAGGAAAAGGCCCAGATCGGCCACGTGCTCAACAACTTCAAGCGCCAGCACAATGTCAAAACGCTGATCACCCTGCGCCAGTTCCTCAACCGTCGTGGCCCGATAAGCAAGATCCAGCGGATTGGCCAGCGCGGCCATATGGGCACGTGCCGTGCCAATATTTTTTGAACTGGCGTCGACACCCAGCACTTTTGCCCCCATACGAGCCATAGGTTCTGATACCAGCCCGCCACCACAGCCCAGATCAAGCAGGCTCAACCGGCCAAGCGGGGCCATATCTTTTGGGTTGCGACCGAAATGGCTACACAGCCAATCGCGAATCACGCCAATGCGGGCCGGATTGAACTTGTGCAGGGGTTTGAAAGGACCATTCGGGTCCCACCACAGGGCAGCCTGTGCGGAAAATCGGGCCACATCGTCGGGATCAACAGTTCCTGAACCCGGCGTCGAGGCTTCAATGTCCGAGAAAGGCTGACTATTCATCATATATCCCCACATTTCGGCGTAAAATCTGTTGCCCCGGCCCTTGCGAACGATCCCCATGAGCGGATATGACAGGCAACGATAAATAGGCAAGGCGTAAATCGCATCGGGACGGGCGGACAGGGCGGCCATTGACGCCACCTTGTTATGCGCCATGCCCGAATTCTGCGCCATAGCCTTGGCAGAACGGTCCTTTGGGGAGCAGGTTTATGGCCCGCATCGTTATGAAATTCGGCGGCACGTCGGTCAAGGATGTTGACCGGATCAAGCACGTGGCCGGTCTGGTCAAACGCGAGGTTGATGCGGGTCATCAGGTTGCCGTGGTTGTATCCGCTATGGCCGGGACAACAAATCAGCTCGTGGACTGGACCCGTGCGGTAGCGCCTCTGCATGATGCGCGCGAATATGACACGGTGGTCGCCGCCGGTGAACAGATAACGGCCGGGCTGGTGGCCCTGGCACTGCAGGAAGTTGGGGTATCAGCCCGGTCCTGGCTGGGCTGGCAGATCCCCATCCGTACATCGGGCGTCCATGGCTCTGCCCGGATCGAGGCCATTGAAACTGACGATCTGATCAAGCGCATGGATGACAAACAGGTGGCAGTGGTGGCCGGATTTCAGGGTTTTGGCCCCGATCATCGGGTTACGACACTGGGGCGCGGCGGGTCGGATACGTCGGCTGTAGCGCTGGCTGCCGCACTCAAGGCCGACCGTTGCGACATCTACACGGACGTGGACGGGGTTTACACCACCGACCCCCGCATCGTTGCCAAGGCGCGCAAGCTTGATAGGATCAGCTTTGAGGAAATGCTGGAAATGGCGTCGCAGGGGGCGAAAGTGCTTCAGACCCGTTCTGTCGAAATGGCTTTTGTGCACAAAGTACCTGTGCAGGTGCTTTCAAGTTTTACGGATGCCCCCGGCACGCTTGTGTGTGATGAGGACGAAATTATGGAACAGCAAGTGGTCACCGGCATCGCTTATTCACGCGATGAAGCAAAAATCACCTTGGCCAAAGTCTCGGACCGGCCCGGTATTGCCGCATCCATCTTTGGCCCCCTGGCCGATGCCGGAATTAACGTGGACATGATCGTCCAGAACGTGTCCGAAGATGG
>CAISDR010000165.1 GCA_903884125.1 uncultured bacterium | reverse complement strand
CCAGATCTGGGGTGTGAAATCGCTGGTCGTTCGTGCTGGCGACTTTTTTGGCCCCAATGCCAGTTCATGGTTCAATGATGGCATGGTTTCCAAAGGCAGGCCGGTAAAAAGCATCATGTATCCGGGTGCTTTTGATGTAGGACATGCATGGGCCTATCTGCCTGATTTCGGCGAGGCGGTGGCACAATTGCTCGACCGCGACGATCAGCTCGCCCGCGCGGAATGCTTTCATTTCAAAGGGCATTATTTCGCGCAGGGTGTTGACATGGCTCATGCAGCAGCGCGCGCCTCGGGTCGACGCACGGTCAAAATCAAAAAGCTGCCGTGGTGGCTGTTTTATCTGTGCGCACCATTTGTCACCTTCATGCGCGAAAGCCTTGAAATGCGCTATCTCTGGCAACAGCCGATCGGCCTGAATAATGACAGGCTGGTCGCCTTACTGGGGCACGAACCCCAGACGCCGATTGATGCAGCCATCCACCACACCTTGCGGTCCATGCATTGCCTTGGCCATGATGGCCGGGGTCAGGACGATCAGCTATCCGGAATCAGTCGATCAGCGGCGACCTTGTAGACAGCATCATGGCCAATCATCCAGGCATGAAAGCGTAGGGAAAATAGTCCGGCGAATGCGCGATCAAGGACATTAAGCCCCCCGGTATAGGCACCAAAGGCGGGCAGCACCATTTGCTGCCCGTCACTGACAAAACAGCGCCGCCGCAACCGGCGTCCACCGGCAGCAATCTTGGCAACCGGATGCAGATGCCCGGCAATCTGCCCTGCACATCCGGCAACTGGTTCATGCACCAGATGGATATCACCCAGATCAAGTTGCGCTGAGACTTTACCACCCAGCGATTCTGGCGGGGCCGGATCATGATTGCCGATGATCCAGGTCCACGCGCATCGTGAAATGATGCCCATGAGTTTCTGGCGGTCATCATCTGCCAATCGCAGATCACCGTTCCGGTCGTGAAAACTGTCTCCTAAAGCGACCACGCATTTCGGTGCGAGCCGACTTACCACCTCGTCAAGGCGCAATAGCGTTTCGGCGGTATCAAATGGCGGCAGCGGAACCCCGCGCAGCAAAAAGGCCGAGCCTTTTTCCAGATGAAGATCGGCAACGATCAGCGTGCCATGATCCGGCAGATAAACAGCACCGGAAATATCCGGCCAAAGGCGGGTGCCAGCCAGTGAAATTTCGCTAACAGGGGGAATCATTCGGGACATGACCTATCAAGCCCACCCAGACCCATGGCGTCAACGGCTTGGGTCGGATGAAAACGCTTTGATTGAAACCAAAACCCGCTAGTCTTGGGTTGGCATCAGGCCGACAAGGTGGATCAGGATGAAACAGGCAAAATCATATTTATGGATCGCAGTCATGGTTTTTGCGCTTGCAACCGGTCGGGTTGCGATAGCCCAGCCCCTGCCCGCGTTTCCCAATCCGGTGGAAGCAGATTTTATGGTCCGGGACTTTACCTTCAAGTCAGGTGAGAAACTGTCCGACCTGCGCCTGCAT
>CAISDR010000164.1 GCA_903884125.1 uncultured bacterium | reverse complement strand
TGGAACACCATGCCGACTTCCCGGCGGATGTCATCAACGCGCTTCAGATCATCTGTCAATTCAATCCCGTCAACAATGATCCGTCCTTCTTCGTGCTGTTCAAGGCGATTGATACAACGGATCAGTGTGGATTTGCCTGATCCTGATGGCCCGCAAATGACGATGCGTTCACCCGTGGCAACCGTAAGATCGATATTGCGCAGGACATGGAACTGTCCGTACCACTTGTTCAGTCCGATGATTTCGATAGCTGTTGGATCACGCATGGGATGCCTTTTATCGGGTGCGCTGATTTTGATTGAACTGTCGTTCCATCCGCGCTGACAGGCGCGACATCAGATAGCATGACAGCCAGAAGACCATGCCCAGAAATACATAACCGGTGGGCTGGGTATTTGGTCCGGCCCAATTGGGATCGCTATTGGCCGCCTGTACCACGCCCAAAAGATCCATGATGCCCACAATCATGACAAGGGTTGTATCTTTGAACAGCGCGATGAAAGTATTGACGATATTGGGAAGTACCATCCGCAGCGCCTGCGGCAATAATATCAGGCCCATAGTATGCCAGTATCCCAGGCCCAATGCCTTGGCCGCTTCGGCCTGACCGGGTGGCAATGCTGACAGGCCGCCGCGAATTATCTCTGCCATATAGGCGGCAGCAAACAGGCTGAAGCCCACCAGTACCCGCAACAGACCGTCGACCGACATCCCATTGGGCAAAAAAATCGGCAGCATCAGACTGGCCATGAAAAGTATGGTGATCAGCGGCACGCCCCGAATGATTTCAATCAGTCCCACAGACAGCCAGCGGATTGCAGGCAGGTCCGACAGTCGGGCCAGTGCCAGTGCAATGCCCAATGGCAGGCTGACCCCAATGCCAAACAGCGCCACCACCAATGTAACCATAAAACCGCCCCACAGATTGGTCGGCACCGGTGTCAGACCAATCAGGCCGCCGGTCAGAAGCAGCGCTGTTGATATTGGCCAATAGATGAATAGTGCCAGCATCAGCGGTTTGCGGAATTTCGGGCCTGCGTAAACCAGCGGCAGGGCGAACAAAACACCCTGAACTGCCGCAAGATTGACACGCCATCGTTCTTCAAGCGGATAGGTGCCATAAATGAACTGAGTCAATCGTACATTCAGAAACGGCCAGCAAAAAGCGGTGCGTCCCGAACACGCAGTGGCATTACTGCCTGTCCAGAATGCATCGATAAAAAGATAATCGGCGATAGGCGGCACAAGCAGCCATAACAGCCCCATCCCCGAAAGTGTCAGCAGCGTATCAACCGGCCCGGCAAACAAATTCTGATGGACCCATCCAGCAAATCCGGTGTGCAAAACGGGTGCTGGTCTTGGCGCATCCATCTAGGCGCTCCGCAATTTTGGAACACGATTGATGAAAGACATCAGTCCAGCCAGGCCAACCGATATGACCAGATACACCAGCATCGTAATTGCAATGATTTCGACCGCCTGCCCTGTCTGATTTAAAACGGTGCCGGCAAAAACCTGCACCAGATCGGGATAAGCAATGGCGGCCGCCAGTGACGAATTCTTGATCAGATTCAGGTATTCGCTGGTCAGTGGCGGAATAATGACGCGCGTGGCCTGAGGCAGAAAGACTAATCGCATCTGCAGATTGCGATGAAGGCCAAGCGCTGCCGCCGCCTCAAGCTGGCCATGGGCGACCGACAGTATGCCTGCGCGAATGATTTCCGCAATAAAGGCACCGCCAAAAAGACCAAGGGCCAGCACCATCGCGACAAGTTCAGGAATGACCACCACGCCACCGGTAAAATTAAATCCGGTCAAAGCAGGCATATCCAGATGAACCGGAAACCCGGCCAAGGCAAACCCCGCCAAAGGTGCTGCCGCCAGGCCAGAAAATGCCCACCATATCCAGGCCGGAGCCCGACCCTGATCAATCCGTTGCAACCATGTCCAGCGCAACAGAGCAATGATCACAACCGTGCACACAAGGGTCAGAAATATCGGTACGGGTGCAGCCGCATCAAAGACCGGTTGTGGCAAAAACAATCCGCGATTATTTAAAAAGATTAAGTCGCCCAGATGAAGCGACTGACGCGGTCCAGGCAATGGCCTGAGGCCCATGAAATAGACGATCAGGATCAGCAGCAGCAGCGGTACGTTGCGCAAAAGTTCCACATAGGCCAGCGCCAGCCTGGCAATAAGCCAGTTGCGCGACAACCGACCCAATCCCACGACAAGGCCCAAAATCGAAGCGAGCATAATCGATAATATTGAAACAACACCGGTATTGATTAACCCGACCCAGAATGCGTCAATGTACCGGGCGTTTTCGTCATAGGCGATCAGATGCTGGACAATCGCAAAGCCGGCGCGCTGACCTAGAAAATCGAAACCGGATGCAATACCGCGCGCGGTCAGATTATCAACCGCGTTTTTTACAGCCAGCCCCAAAAAAGTTACGATGGCAAAAGTTGCCATCACCTGAAACGCCATCCCCCGACGTTTGGGGTCGTTCCAGAATGAAACCGGTTTGGGTGTCATGGCCAGCACGCGCATTGTTCAGCGAATGGGTGGTGCATATTGGATACCCCCATCTTTCCACAAGGCGTTGAGCCCGCGATCAATACCCAAAGCAGACCCCTTGCCCAGATCTCGGTCGTAGATTTCAGCGTAATTTCCGACCTGTTTGATGATGCGATAGGCCCAGTCACCGGTCAGTCCCATGGATTGGCCCAAATCACCATCAACACCAAGAAAACGCCGTATCTCGGCATTTGCCGAGGCTTTCATCTGATCCACATTTTTCGAGTTCACGCCCAGTTCTTCGGCAGTCAGCATGGCATAGAGCGACCAGCGAACGATGTTGGACCATTGAAAATCTCCTTGACGCACACCGGGGGCCAAAGGTTCCTTTGAAATTATTTCCGGCAGGACCAGGTGATCACCCGCAATTTTTAATTTGAGTTTCAAAGCCCACAGGCTTGAGACGTCATTGGTATAGGTATCACAGCGGCCCTCTTCGTAAGCATGCAGTGCTTCATCGGGTCGCTGGAACGTAACCGGTTCATATTTCATGCCATGGGCACGGAAATAATCTGCCGCATTAAGTTCGGTGGTCGTGCCAGACTGCAAACAGACCGTCGCACCATTCAGGTCATTCACGCTTTTTATCTTTGCCGATTTCCGGACCATGAACCCCTGACCATCGAAATACAGGATGGCCGGAAAATCAACACCGACTGTTGTATTGCGTGCCATGGAAAATGTGGTCACGCGCGACATCAGATCAACCTCGCCCGACTGTAGCCAGGTAAAGCGATTGGCCGTAGTTGAAATCTTGAAAGTAACCTTGTTTGCATCATTCAAAACGGCGGCGGCCACCGCCCGGCACATGTCTGCATCAAGGCCGACATAGACACCCTTGTCATTGGGTGCCGCAAAACCGGGCGTGCTTTCTGTGACCGAGCAGATCAGCATGCCGCGCGCTTTAACCTTGTCTAGTGTCCCGGCGCGCGCAACCGGCGGCACAACAATGCTCGCGCACAAAAAACATGCAATTGCTAAAAACTTCATCTTGCTCTTTGGCAATGCCGTTTCAAAATCGTCGTGCAGCAATGAGATATCTAACGGATCGGCGGGGCATACTGGATGCCGCCATCTTTCCATAAAGCGTTCAGGCCGCGGCGAATAGCCAGCGGCGAATTCTTACCGACATTGCGGTCAAAGGATTCTCCATAATTGCCCACCTGCTTGATAATGCGATAAGCCCAGTCGCTGGATAGTCCCAGTCCCTGCCCCAGATCAGCATCAACACCCAATATCCGGCGAATTTCCGGATTGGAAGAGGTTTTCATTTCATCAACATTTTTTGATGTGATGCCCAGTTCCTCGGCATTCAGCATTGCATAGATTGACCAGCGCAGAATGTTTGACCACTGAAAATCGCCACTGCGCACGCCCGGCGACAGGGGTTCCTTAGAAATGATTTCCGGCAGGATCATATGATCACCGGGTACCTTCAATTTCAGGCGCTGGGCGGCCAGCGATGAATTGTCATTCGTATAAGCATCACAGCGTCCGGTTTCATAACTCCGCGTGGATTCATCAACGCGCTGGAATCCCAGGATTTCATACTTCATGCCGCGTGAACGGAAATAGTCCGCCGCATTAAGTTCAGTGGTCGTTCCGGTTTCCAGGCAGATCGTGGC